>CAJWEV010000004.1 GCA_913031575.1 uncultured Halieaceae bacterium
GTCGACTTCCTGATCAACAATGCCGGTATTTCAGGCGCCGAAGAAATGGTTGTTGATATGACGCGCTCCGATTGGGACCGCACGATGGAAGCCAATCTTATCTCCAACTACTCCTTGATCCGAAAATTCAGCCCGGCAATGAAGGCTGGCGGTAGGGGCTCTATCTTAAACGTATCGAGCTACTTCGGTGGCGAAAAATACGTGGCAGTGGCCTATCCCAACCGAGCGGATTATGCGGTGTCAAAGGCAGGTCAGCGTGTGCTGGCAGAAATTCTCTCTCGACACCTGGGACCAGAAATTCAGATCAACGCGCTTGCTCCCGGCCCTGTTGACGGTGCGCGCTTGCGCGGCTCTGCTGAGGCACCCGGGCTTTTTGACCGTCGCGGACTGCTCGTCCTCGAGAACAAGCGCTTAAATGAGGTTCACAAGGCCATTCTTACCGGTATGTCGAGTGGTTTCAGCGCGGATGATATTATGACCCTGGCGAGTAACGCAGTGGATGGCGTTGATATCGATGCACTGCCTAAGCCAATCGCGCGCCTCGTATTGAAGATCCGAGACTCTGGTGGTCTTGGAAACTCATCTAACTACCTTATGCACACGGGTATCGCAGAGAAGCTCATGACGCGGCTTGTTCGCGCAGGCATTTTGAGCAATGAGCAGCGTGAGCAGTTCCTCGGAACCTTCGTAGATGCGCCGGCGCCCTTCTTTGAATTTGCAGAGACATCAAAACAAGCGGAGCAGATTGAGACGGGCATTTTGAACCGTCTTCATCTACATAAGATGCCAACCGATGAGCAAGTGGGCCTGTCGACAGTATTCCACCTTGCAGACGATATCGTCAGTGGCGAGACATTCCATCCCTCTGGTGGCTTGAAGTTCGATCGCTCGGTGACAGAAGGTGAATTGTTATTACCCCCTAACGAGAGTGAAATTGCGAAACTGCAGGGTAAGCGTATCGTCCTGATTGGCGACTCGATGAAAAATGAGCTCGCCAACATTGCAAATGGCTTCTTGGCTCAAAGCGTAGAGAAGCTATGGGTACTCACCAAGACTGAAGATGCTGCTAACGCCATGAAGCACAGCGTCGATAACCCCGATGGGATTGATATCGAGTGCCGAGCGATTGGCGATCAACTCGAATCCAGTTTAGATGAAATTCTGCGCAATCAGGGCGGATATGATGTCGTGGTCAGCAGCCCGTTTGAGCGTTTACCCCTAAATGCGCTTGCGGCTAACGCAAATGAGCCCTGGGATCGTGTTCTTAGCGACGATGAGTTCCGAAAACTAGTGCATGACCAGCTCACGCATCACTTCCGCGTGGCGCGCACGTCTGCATTGGTGCCGAATTGTCAGATTGTTTTGATTACACCTGACACATCGCTTGCGTCGACACGTGAAGAGTTTGCTTTGGCCTTGTTTGTTAAGAACTCGCTACACGCATTTACAGTGACCCTGGGTGTTGAGGGAGAGCGTCTACCGACGGTCCCCGCAATTAACCAGGTTCAGCTGACGCGTCGGGCGCATACCGAAGAGCCATCAAACGATCAGGAACTGGCAGAGGAAATGACACGTTTGGTGCATGCGGTACTTCAGTGCTCCGTCCCCGCGCCAACCCCGTCCGACAGTCGTTATCTGTCGAAGATCTTCCGCGGTAATGCAGTAACGGTGTAGCTCTGGGCAGGGTGACCACCAAAACCGGGGCTCTGCCCCGGTTTTTTTTGCCTAGCTTGTTCTTGTCACTTTCCTTTGCACGCTCGCCAGATACTGAGTAGTCTCGGAGAAAGCTAATAACAAAAGAACAGGCTTATGCCACATAGCGTTACTGCGCTCCCGTTTAGTACGAAATTCCTCTACGGATTTGGTTCGATTGCCTACGGGATTAAAGACAACGCATTCGCCTATTTCCTATTATTTGTTTATGTTCAAGTCTTTGGCCTCGCCCCTGACCTAGCCGGTCTGGCCATCCTGATCATGCTGATCTTCGATGCAATCTCGGACCCACTTATCGGCTATATTTCCGATAATACTAAGTCACGCTGGGGCCGCAGACACCCATTCATTTATGGATCCATAATTCCCGTATCACTCAGTTTCTTTCTGATTTGGGATCCCCCCAATGCAGCCTCTGATCAAGTGCTCTTCTGGTATCTGCTCGCAATGGGTGTTGGCATCAGAACCACCATTACCCTTTACGAAATCCCATCCACCGCGCTGGGGCCAGAGCTGACTCAGGACTATGTTGAGCGTAGCTCCCTGATTGCGTTCAGAGCTTGGTTTGGCTGGTGGGGCGGACTTACAATGTGGAACCTTCTCTGGGTCTTTGTCGTCTACAGCAGCGCCAATGGCACGCAAGACGCACGCTATTTGCCCGAGACCTGGGTCGTGTATGGCATCGGCTGCAGTATCGTGATGGCCATTGCCATACTGGTAACAGGCGTGGGCACGCATAAACATATCCCACACCTCCACATACCGGATAAAGCTGAGAACGAGAGTAAGAGCAAACAGATAAAAACGGTGCTGAAAGACATATGGCTGACTCTGAATGTAAGCCGTAATTACCGCATCCTGTTTATTGCTTACATCGTCTGTAAGGCTGCGTCGGGACTGTTTACCAATCTCACTCTCTTCTACTACAGCTATTACTGGGAGCTTGAGCCATCAGATATTCTTACAATTGGCTTAAGCCTGTTTCTTGCTCCGATATTGGGTCTGAAGCTCGCGCCCATGTGCAGTGGTCTATTTGGCAAGCGAAACACGGCTATCGGCTTTTTCGCAGCCTCCATGGTGCTAGAAAACGCGCTGATC
Organism: uncultured Halieaceae bacterium; assembly: GCA_913031575.1. Taxonomy (GTDB): domain Bacteria; phylum Pseudomonadota; class Gammaproteobacteria; order Pseudomonadales; family Halieaceae; genus Luminiphilus. Next base: position 2,812 of record CAJWEV010000004.1, read on the forward strand.
CTACTGCGAGTACTGGATCTACTCCCCTCCAACGACTCGCCTTTGATATTGGCTTGTGTGCTAGCCTGCCACTTCGCCGCTGTCGCGTGCATCATTGTGGCTGGAACCGCAGTGGGCTCAATGGTCTTTGACACGGTGGAGGAAGTAGAGACCGCCACCAGTAAGCGCATGGAAGGAACTCTGCTGGCCGCACGTTCATTTGCCGAAAAATGCATGGCGGGGGCTGGTGCGTTTTCTGCGGGCCTTATTTTAAGCTTCGCGGCTTGGCCTGAAGACGCCAAACCCGGCCTCGTATCGCAAGCGACGCTGGATACGGTGGGTACCTACACGGTCATCGCATCGACGGCGCTCTGGTTACTGGGTCTCTTTTTCATTGGTAAAGTTCGTGAAAATGAGGAGGCGCACACTGACCGTCTGTCTGGGCTTGCGACCAAAGGTTCCCAATAAAATTTTGCGGCGCCGTGGATTTACTGACACGTTCAGGACAGTATTAAAGCTGCGCCCATTCTCCTGCAGCAATACGATAGGACAAACTCTTATGAAATCGTTTAAATCCCTGCTTATTGCCACTAGCTGTACATTATTACTGCCCACGCACTCGATAGCGGCAGATGTAACCGCAAAAATCGACGCTGTTATGCCAAAGGTTGTCGAATGGCGGCGCGATTTTCACCAGCATCCAGAGCTTAGTAATCAAGAGTTCCGTACCGCGAAGGTTGTCGCCGATCACCTGCGGTCACTTGGTATGGAGGTTGAAACTGAGGTGGCTCACACCGGTGTAGTTGGGACGCTGCGCGGTCGCGACGGCCCAGTCGTTGCTTTGCGCGCCGATATGGATGGACTGCCTGTCACCGAATTAGTTGACCTTCCGTTTGCTTCAAAAGCCCGAGGCGTCTATCAAGGTCGTGAAGTGGGAGTCATGCATGCTTGTGGCCATGACAATCACGTGGCTATTTTGATGGGCGTAGCCGAGGTGCTCGCGGGTATGGGCGAGGATTTACCGGGTACGGTTAAATTCATATTCCAACCTGCAGAGGAAGGTACGCCGGACGGTTCAGTTGGCGGTGCAGAGCTTATGCTCATGGAAGGCGTGTTTGAGAACCCACGCCCCGATGTCGTGTTTGGGCTCCACGTGTTTCCATTCCCAGCGGGCACCATTGCAACACGTCCAGGTGGACTGATGGCTTCATCGGATCGCCATCAAATCACTATCAAGGGAAAACAAACTCACGGCGCGGTGCCCTGGGCGGGTGTCGACCCCATTGTCACGGCCAGCCAAGTCGTCCTGGGACTTCAAACCATCGTTTCACGGCAACTAGATGCCACCCTGACCCCCTCCATTGTCACTATCGGGCGGGTGGAGGGCGGTGTTCGCAATAACATCATCCCGGAATCGGTAGAACTTGAGGGCACCATTCGAACCTTTGATGCTGAAACCCGCATAGATATTCATAAGCGGGTTAGACGTACGGCCAGCAACATTGCTGAAGCTGCAGGTGCAACAGCCGATATCGTGATTGATCAGGGGTATGGAGTCACTCGCAATGATCCGAACCTCTTCCGTCAAATGTCGCCCACGCTGGAACGCGTGGCGGGTGATCGCTTCATCGAAGCCCCGCAGACCACAACGGCCGAGGATTTCTCCTACTTCGCCAATGAAGTACCCGGACTCTTCTTGTTCTTGGGTGTCGCACCTGACGATCCGACCTTGATCTACCCCAACCACTCGCCTCGCTTCTATGCAGACGAAAGCGCACTCCCCGTTGGCGTCGAGGCACTGACCTCCCTGACCTTGGACTACATGATGTCCGAGCAATAAATGCTCGAACTAAAATGTGTCTCGCAGCTGACGTTTAAGAATTTTTCCAATGTCACTTCGAGGTAACTCATCCATAAAAGTGACACCGGCAATAGCCTGGATCGCGCTGAGCTGTTTGTTCGCATCGAGCCTAATTTCTTCCTCGATACGCTCACTGTTAGCGCGCCTAACCACGAAAGCCCATGGCGTTTCACCCCACTCTGCCGAGGGTTTAGCCACAACCGCTGACTCAACTACATCCGGCACGGCGTTCAAGGCTTGCTCAAGGTCGGTGGCATAAATGTTTTGACCGCCCGACAGAATCATATCTTTGATTCTGTCACTCAGAAACAACCAGCCGTCCTCGTCGAGGTAACCCACATCGCCCGAGCGATAGAAAAGCCTGCCCTGCTCATCAAACCAGTGCATCGCCTTTGTGGCCTCCTCGCGATTAAGATAGCCATCACTCATGATACCTGTACGCCCGACAATTTCACCCGGCTCATTGGGTCCCAGCAATTCACCGTCTTCACCAAGAATTCTCAATTCACCCCCTGGCGGAACCTGACCAACTGAACCCAACTTGCCTTGCTCTGCAGCTTTCCGCGCTATCAAGGTCGTAGCAACTCCACCCTCGGTCAAACCGTAGAACTCAAGTAACTGTGCACTCGTATCCGCCAGAATCTTCTCTTTCATGACGAGTGAGAGTGGTGCGCTGGTAGAGAACAGCCACTTCACACTTTTCCAGTTATCCGGCGAGTGATTTGACGAAGCCCACATGCGTTGGTACTGAACAGGCACGAGTATGGCGTGCGTGATTGCGTAGTCACGAATCAGTTCGTTGGCGCGCTCCGCGTTAAACTTGCGCATAATGACCTGCGTCGCGCCCACCCAGACCGAGGGCCACCAGGTCGTGATTGTCGTGTTCGAATACAACGGCGTGCTGGTAAGAACGACACCACCTTCGAACTCCATCTTTTCAAAACCTGAAATAAGAAGATTACGCGCGAGATGGCTATGAATGATGCCCTTAGGGATCCCGGTCGTTCCAGAGCTGTACAGAATGTCGTACTCCTCGCGAGCTGCCATTTGGACATTCGGAGAGTTGACATCAAAGTTGGTAGCCCAAGCCGTATGATCATGAAATTGCTCGCAAGCGGTCTCCAGCGCAAATCGCAGATCCCCTCTGATTGAAGGTATGTCCATAAAATGCGCAAGCGCTGCATCGCGGTATTGATCCGAGACAAAGAACCCCTTCACCGCACTGTCGAGCAGCATATTTCTCTGTGCCTCTGGGGTCGCCGTATTGGGGACAGGCACCATGCTCGCGCCTGAGCATAAAATACCTGTCATAGCTTCAGCACACTCGACGCTATTGCGAGAGAGCACCGCTATGCGATCACCCTTGCCAATGCCGGCTGCAATTAGTCCGTTAGCAATACGAAAAACGTGGTCAATGCTGGTTTGGTTGTTACGTTCGATATCATCAATGATATAGGCGAGGCGCGCAGGATAATTCATCCGGCGGCTATCGAGTCGTTCACAAAGCGATAGGGTCACGATGGGGCACCTTCAAAAACCGTTGTCTAAGTATCTGTCTACACAGTCGACAATAGCAAAGGTTCGATCGTCTGACAGGGTTTAAACAAACGCCCCCAAAAACTGAACGGACCTCAATTTTGGCCCGTAAAACAGTTCAAGACAGCGGGTTTTTGGGAACACGCCATGGAACACAAAGAAGACAGAGAAAGTAACGCGCAAGAATCAAAGTTCATCGATCAGTTTGACGAGGTGGTCTTGGGGCTTTTTGCCTTTGCCGAGAGAGGACTGCTACTGCTCATTGGCGCACTAGCAATCGTAGCCGTTGGGTTCGAATTGTCCGATTTACTGATCAACCGAGATATTAACCTCGCTGACCTGCTGCTGCTTTTCATCTACCTCGAGGTGCTTGGCATGGCCTATGCCTATTACTCGACCCATAGTGTGCCCGTTACATTGCCCGTGCTAATCGCTATTACTGGGATCACACGACTGATTCTGCTCAGCAAAGACTCAGAGCCTAATGAGTTGATGTACGAGGCCGGTGCCGTTTTGTTGCTGGCAATTGCCTACGGCGCATTGTCCTGGGCATCTAGCTTCTTTAAGCGCAAATAAAGCCGACATACCGACTTCTCGTTAGCTTTGATACTCGTCTATCATGGCGCATGCACCCTCGTCAGAGTCATTCTAGAGTCTTGTCGCTCAACTTTTTGTTGCGAGTCCTAACTCTCGTAGCCGTGTCATTACCGGTGAAGGCTGTTTCGGAGCCAGTCAGCTTCGGCGACCTATTACAGCTCCCGTTCGAAAATGTTGCGCAGAGACAGGCCTATGGGAGCTCACCACAGAATACGGTTATCAATGTCCGAGGATCCGACTCATCACGCGGCGTTATTACCTTAATCCACGGCGGCTGTTGGTCTAACGCCTACGATCGGAATCATACTTTGCCCATCGCCGAGGCGCTCTCAAACGCGGGCTACGACGTTTGGGTACCTGAATATCGACGAGTGGGTGATGCAGGCGGTGGCTGGCCTGGTAGCCTTGAGGACATCATCGCCGCGGTCGAATTCGTGATCGAAAAAACAGGACAACATCCGATCCTAGTCGGCCACTCTGCCGGTGGACACCTGTCCTTACGCGCTGCACAGACGGGTTTGGCGATTGGCGCTGTAGTGGGCTTAGCCCCCATCACTGACCTTGTAGCTTACGGAGCAGAATCAGGGGGTTGTCAGTCGATGGTGGCCCCTTTTATGGGTGATGACCGATATTTCCCAAATGATTCCTATCGAGATGCTTCAGTGACTCTTAGCGCTATCAATGTTCCAGTGGCTATCGTCATCGGCAAAGAAGACCCTATTGTCGGAGCGACCCAGTTAGCCGTTTTCAATGCTGAGCAGGTCACCACAGTCGAGGATGCGGGGCATTTTGATGTCATACACCCCGAAACTGAGGCGTTTAAAGCTGTTTTGACCGCCCTCAAAGCAATCAAAAAAGAAGGTCGCTGAGCTCATGAGTGCGGTCGATTTCGATGAATTACGGTCGCGCTTCCGTCTACCAGACGGCAAGGTGTATTTGGACGGCAATTCCCTTGGAGCATTGCCAACCCACACCGCGGAGCGGCTGTACGAGGTAATCTCAACGGAGTGGGCAGTCGACCTTGTCAGTGGATGGAATACCAAACAGTGGATAGATTTGCCTCTCAGTGTCGGTGATCAAATTGCTCCCATTATTGGCGCCACGATGGGTAACGTCGTTTGTTGTGATAGTTTATCTATCAACTTATTCAAGGCACTAACCGCCTGTCTAGAGGTGAACAAAGGCCGAAGCCTGATCACCTTGGAAGACGGTCAATTCCCCAGTGATAGCTATATCGCTGACGGCCTATCGCAACTCCTCGGCTCAGATCGATGCCGTACACAAGCTATCGATGTAACAGCGCTGACGCCTGGCATCCTCTCAGAGTCTGCCGTGCTACTGCTGTCTCACGTTGACTACAAGTCGGGCAGTCTCAGAGATATGCACACCATCACAAGTATGGCGCAGTCCGTTGGGTGCTTGGTGATTTGGGATTTAGCCCACAGCGCGGGGGCCATTGATATAGACCTGGAAGCAAGTCACGTCGATTTTGCCGTTGGCTGTACCTACAAATTCCTCAACGGAGGACCAGGAGCGCCGGGCTTCCTGTATGTCGCCAAGCGTCATCAGGAAGTACAGAACGCTCTCCCAGGCTGGATGGGTCACGCGCGTCTGTTCGATTTTGAAGCCAAGTACGAAGCCGCGCCTGGTATCAAACGATTCCTGACGGGTACCCAAAGCGTTCTTGCGCTCAGTGCAGTCAGTGCCTCTCTGTCGGTATTTGAGGGACTCGCGATGCAAGATGTTAGAGCGCAAAGCCTCGCACTAACAAGACATTTCATTACCCTTTGGAAGCAGAGCTCAGTGCTTCAGTCACATACGACGATCGTTACACCCATTGATGAAGCACAGCGAGGTTCTCAGGTCAGTCTTGCGCTTGAGGATGCGTTTCCCGTGAGCCAGGCACTGATTGCCGACGGCGTCATAGTCGACTTCAGAGAACCCAATATACTGCGATTCGGATTTTCGCCGCTTTACAATACCCTCAGCGATGCCGAGCAAGCGATCGCGTCGTTCGAATCTGTACTTGCCAGCGAGCGCTACCGCCTACCTCAGTTTCAGATTCGATCGACGGTCACGTGACTACGAATGAGCCACCACTGAGGCTGCTGAGATCAAGCGTGCGGGATATGCGCGACTTCCCCATTCCAGGTATCTTATTCAAAGACATCACTCCACTTTTCTCAGATAATCTCGGACTAGATGCCGCGCTAAATGGCCCGGAGGGCCTCTCTGATGTGACCTTAAGATCGGTGATCAACTCATAGCTGATGGCTCAAAAATATCTACCCCAAAGTCGTTACTTGAGAGGCCAAAAAACAGTATTCGCCGTAAAAGCTTTGAGATAGCGTTGGCCCGCTAAATGGGGAGCGAAAAATGCACGGGTTCGCTTTAAACGACATATTTAAAATTGGTATTGGTCCCTCATCGAGTCACACGATGGGACCGATGCACGCAGCGCAGCATTTCATGTCCAACTTAGGACATGATTTGGGAAGTAGACCGTTGAAAGTTTCGGTCACACTTCATGGATCGCTTGCTGCCACCGGCGATGGCCATGGTACGCCGGGTGCCGTTGCCGCAGGACTCGCAGGTCATAGCTACGAAACCGTCACGCTTCCCGATATTGAATCGATATGGGATGCGGCGACAGCAACCGGCGTGATGCGTTCACTCTCGGGTAACGATATCCAGTTTAACCCTTCCAGTGACTTGCTGCGGGATATGGAACCACTGGCATCGCATCCCAATGGCATGACCTTCCGAGCATGGATTGGTGATTCCCTAATCGATGAGAAGCAATATTTCTCTGTGGGCGGCGGCATGGTTGAAGATCACAGGGGTCAGACGCTTGCTACGTCCCTGCCATCCGTGGGTGATGCTCCCTACCCTTACAGGAGCATGGAAGAGCTCGTGAAATGGTGCGATCAGGAAAAACTATCCATTGCTCAGTTGCAGGCTCGCAATGAGCAATTTTGTTTAAAGCGTGAAGAATATGACCCTATCGCTGCCAAGCTCTGGACCGTTATGTCCGACTGTATAGACCGAGGTCTATCCACAGAGGGGCAGCTGCCCGGAGGTCTCAATGTGAAGCGGAGAGCAAGCACCTTGTGGAACCGCCTACTGAATAATTCTCACGGTGACAAAGCACCAGCAAATGCTGCTCAGCGTGCGATGGTGTATGCAATGGCGGTCAATGAGGAAAATGCAGCTGGCGGGCGTCTTGTCACTGCTCCAACAAACGGCGCAGCAGGGATTGTGCCAGCAGTGCTTCGTGCGCATCTCGATGACTATAAATTAAACGATGCGGGTGTTAACCGCCACGTGAGCACCTTTTTACGTACCGCGACCACGATTGGTAGTTTATTCAAGATGAATGCCTCTATTTCAGGTGCTGAAGTTGGCTGTCAGGGTGAAGTGGGCGCGGCGGCCTCCATGGCTGCGGCAGGACTTACTGCTGCGATGGGCGGCAGCCCGCGACAGATTGAGAATGCAGCGGAAATCGCCGTTGAACACTGCCTGGGGCTTACCTGTGATCCTATTGGCGGCCTGGTACAGGTTCCCTGCATCGAACGTAATGGTATGGGCGCGGTTAAAGCTATCGCCGCGTCTGATCTCGCACTCGCAGGGGATGGTCAGTTCATGATCTCACTCGACCAAGTGATCGATACAGTGCGGGAAACCGGGAAGGATATGGACAGCCGCTACAAGGAAACTGCCCGTGGTGGACTGGCAATTCATGGCCTGAAAATCCCCGTCACTACCGTTGAATGCTGATGACCTTTTCTGACGGCTAGCCTGAACTGACATCATCTAACCAAGCTCTCATCCGAAGAAAGTCATCGGGTATAGCCGATGAAATCGGCAACGGCTCAGCTGTCAGGGGATGTCGAAAAACCACCTGGCTCGCATGAAGCCACAATCGTCTGGTGCCGAGGCGCTCCGCTATAAACCGATTGTGTGTACCCTTTCCGTAGCGCACGTCACCCAGGATCGGGTGCGATATATGCTTCACATGCCGTCTGAGTTGCCGATAGCGACCCGTAATGGGTTGCAACTGGACATGGGAATATCGCGCCTCAGGATATCGGTCTACCGGCTCCGGCACGGTCCATGAAGTCACTGTTCTGAGCTCTGTACTGGCCTCTCTTTTGGTCCCGTTCTTAATCTTTCGGCCTTTGCTATCGACTTCATCCCGCAGCGCGTGATCAATATGCAATCTCTGGGGCGTGTGACCACGCACAAATGCCTCATACGTCTTCGTGACTTCACCGTGTTCAAATGCCTGCGACAGTGTTCTTGCAACGTCGCGATTGAAAGCAAAGATAACCAATCCTGACGTCGCTTTATCCAAGCGATGCACAGGGAATAAAGACTGATTCAATTGGTTTCGGAGTGTCTGCAGGAGAAACGTTGTCTCCTGGGCGTCGATGTCACTTCGATGCACCAACATGCCACAGGGCTTATCGACGACAACGAGTGCATCATCCTGAAAGCAAACAGTGAGTGGCATTTGAGCGTCGGTCACAATGTGGTCTCGCTATGCGAGTGATCGGTTTATGGTTCATGGGGTTCAGCTGGCTGCACAAGTATATCCCTGTCTAGTCATTCGAGACTGTTTTTTTGATGTATTCCCAGTGCCCATCCCTTTAATATGTGCGCGTAAAAATGCGATCTGAGGCCCAGCGTCCAGCGGTGCCACAATAATAGCCAATAAGGCAACAAGGACAGTCAAATGAGTGAGCAACATCAGCTGTACATCAACGGCGAGTGGATCGAAACCGACGCCTCCGTAGCCAACACGAGCCCATCCGATACTACTGACGTCATTGGTCACTACGCTCAGGCTTCCGTACCTCAGGTTGAGGCGGCGATTACTGCTGCCAATGCAGCCGTACTGGAGTGGGGAAGCTCTGCTCTGGAGACCCGTTATAGCGTGCTGATGGACATTGGAAACGAACTGATCGCGCGCAGTGGTGAGCTGGGTGAGTTACTTGCTCGAGAGGAAGGTAAGACCCGTGCTGAAGGCGTTGGTGAGGTCTATCGTTCGGGCCAGTTCTTCCACTATTTCGCAGCGGAGGTTCATCGCCAGATCGATGATCGCGCTGAGTCCGTGCGACCCGGTATCGAGATCGACACCCGCCGGGAGCCCGTGGGGGTCGTGGCCATCATCAGCCCCTGGAATTTCCCCATGGCGACGGCGGTCTGGAAGATCGCCCCTGCTCTAGCCTTTGGGAATGCTGTCATTTTCAAGCCTGCGAATCTGGTACCTGCCAGTGCTTGGGCCCTCACTGAGATTATTTCGCGTCAGACAGCCTTGCCTGCCGGCGCTTTTAACCTCGTAATGGGGTCAGGCGGTGCAGTCGGTGACGCCATTATCAACAGTCATGATATTCATGCGGTCTCCTTTACTGGCTCGCTGCCAGTAGGTCGTGAAGTCGCCAAGGCCACCGCGGCAAACCTCGTGAAGTGTCAGCTGGAAATGGGCTCAAAAAATGCGCTCATAGTCGCAGCGGATGCAGACCTTGATGTGGCTGTGAATGCAGCCTTCGTGGGCGCTTACAGCGGTACAGGTCAAAAATGCACAGCCTCCTCGAGACTCATTGTCGACGCCAGCGTCCACGATGAATTCGTCTCAAAGCTCATTGCAAAGCTCGAATCAACGACCGTGGGCCACGCGCTCGGTGAAGGGGTCGATGTCGGTCCTGTCGCATCCGAAGTGCAGCTCAATGAGAACCTCGAATGGGTTGAGAGAGGCAAGAGTGAAGGCGCCTCTCTGGTGTTTGGCGGAAACCGTATTGACGCGCCAACGGACGGGTACTACATGGAGCCAACGCTCTTCATCAACACCACCAACGAAATGAGCATTAATCGTGAAGAGCTGTTTGCGCCAATTGCCTGCGTGATCAAGGCCGATAACTACGAGAATGCGCTTTCCATTCTCAATGACACCGAATTTGGCCTCACCGCTGGCATCATCACTCAGAGCCTTAAAACCGCCTCAGACTTCAAGCAACGTGCGGCTGCAGGCTGTGTCATGGTGAACCTTCCTACCGCAGGTACGGACTATCACGTGCCCTTCGGAGGACGCAAAAACTCAAGCTTCGGTCCCCGTGAGCAAGGGCAGTATGCGAGAGAGTTCTATACCACCGTCAAAACAAGTTACGTTCAGGCCTAATCTCGGAGTCAAGCCGTGAATCAAGAATGGACAGTCATCGATGGATTGCAATATTCGGCGTGGTCTCGCGAGATCTTCGAGCAAATGCGCGAAGGAGGCCTGAACTGCGTTCACGTCACCATTGCCTATCACGAGAATACCCGAGAAACGTTAACGCGAGTGGGCGAGTGGAACCAGCGATTTGAGTCCATGCCGGATCTCATCCGCCCCGTTCACAACCCTAGCGATATCGCGCTGGCCAAGGCAGAAGGTCGGATTGGCATCATCTTCGGCGCGCAGAACTGCTCACCGATCGACGATGAAATTCGATTGGTCGAAATTATGCGACGGCTGGGGCTCATGATTATGCAGCTCACCTATAACAACCAGAGCCTATTGGCATGCGGGTGTTATGAGGATGAAGACACCGGACTCACACGCTTTGGTAAGCAAGTCATCAAGGAAATGAATCGAGTCGGCATGGTGATTGACATGTCTCACAGCGCTGAGCGATCAACCCTCGAAGCCATTGATTACTCCGAACGGCCGGTGATTGTCTCACATGCCAACCCCAGTCACTTCCACCCTGCGCTTCGCAATAAATCGAATAAAGTCATCGATGCAGTCGCTGCCAACGAGGGTATTCTCGGATTCTCGCTCTACCCTTTCCACCTGAAAAATGGTCCCCAATGCACGCTAGAGGACTTTTGCGACATGGTCGTCTGGACTGCAGAGAGAATGGGTATAGACCGCATTGGACTGGGCTCAGACCTCTGTCAAAGCCAACCTCAAAGTGTCCTGGAGTGGATGCGCAATGGCCGATGGTCAAAAACTATGGATTATGGTGAGGGCTCCTCAGCCAACGCAGGCTGGCCCGAGAGTCTCAGCTGGTTTGCTGATAACCGAGATTTTCCCGGCATTGCAGCTGCCCTCTCCCAGCGTGGGTTTTCCGACACCGAATTGGGTAAGATCATGGGCGGAAATTGGGTTGACTTGCTGCAACGAGCCGCCGTACCGGCGGACACCAGCACACTCTCTTGAGCTCAGATAATGACGGTTGCACAGGCAAACAGTTCAACTATTACCGGCAGGGCACCATCGATCGTAATGGACCTTGAGCGCCTCGGCTCGCTACCGCCCAGTCGATTGAGCTTTGCGCGTACCTTACTGCGTCACATGCGCGAGCATCAGTGGACGATCGAGCGGACAGATTTCGCCCTCGACGCGCTTGGTCATGGAGAGACCATCTACCGGATTGTCACGCCTTCAAGTCAGTACCATGTCGTCATTTTTGCGCGGGCACTGGACGATGAACTGCGCTCAGATCGAGTCATTGCGGAGGCCTGGGATATTACCTTCTGTCTAGTAGAAGGCGAAGTCACCGATGATCTTCGAAGCTCAATGGCGCTCAATGTGCCGCTGCAGGAAGCCGGGCGTCAGCATCCACAACTTTTAGTTATCTCTCGTGCCAACAAAAGCGTCAGAAACTTCGATCACTTCATTGAGGCGCTCTCATCCGGACAGCAGCCTAACGTGGATTTCCTCAAACGTGCTGGCTATATCTACCGGACCACCGCCGTTTACGGTAACGGCAAGTTTGGTATCGCGGACTACGGGCGCATCAGATCAAATCCGGACTTCGGCCGCCCCTTTTCTGCCCAGATGGCGGCAGTTTATGTGCTCCGACAATTCTCCATTGATCAGGCCGAGCACATTGCCCGGCAGCGGTCACCTGGCACGGCGGTTACCCTCAACAAGTCGATAAAACGGTACCTGGGCATTGGTAACTCCACCGGTCTGGGTATGGCGCCGTTCTTGATTCTCCATCCTCAGCTAATCGATCGTTGGCTTCAGCAGCGCGAGCAAGCCCTGGCTTATGCTCTTGCAGAGGTGCCTAGTGAGGCGTCTGTTGGTCAGTTAATCCATGCTGTTGAGCAGGCGCGACGCTACTTTGAGGAAACGTGGATCGAAGACGACGCTCAGGCACAGAGGAATTGCATTGTGGTAGAGGAACTTGGGGAGTGTTTGGCATGGCTCAAAGAGGTAGGTACTGATCTAACCGACTGGTCTGAGTTAACTGAACGCATGAGCGCTCAGGGGTCACTGGAAACACAAGAGTTAATCAATGGGCTACTCATCGATCTCTACCCCAGCTCCACTCGAGGGCTTGAAGATGGAATGGCGGTTGAAGAGCAGATGATATTGTCTCCGGATATGGCAACCTCAGAGCTGATTACTTTGCTTGAGACCCAGTATGACTGGGCCATAGACGGAAGTTATGAGGCTCCTAAGGACAGATTCTGGTTCTGGTACAAGTCGGCCGAAAAGGAGGAACCTCGGCTAGGAAGGCGCGGCGTCGATTCGGGTGCAGAAAAGGAACTTCCACTGGCAATCGCACCCTCGCTGAAGCAACTCCATGTAGAACTGACAGTGTTTACTGAAAATAACTCAGGCGCTTCCGTTATCGATTTTTTGTTAGCCAAGCCTGAGCAGCTTGAGACGGTCCGACGCGCGCAGACGATGGCATCAACGCACTATGGCGAGATCCGCGGCAATTTATGGGCTGAGTCGATGAAGCCGATGCATCTGTTGCGAGCGAAGCTCTCCTTCCTCGGTGCCAATCGGTTCGATCCGAAGGGCGACTTGTGGGTTCGCGTCACGTTCTTCCAAGGGTCACCTCTTATCGAAGATTTAATGCAGGACGCCGATTCTTCAGCCTGGTCCGATCATTGGAGCTTCGCTCTCGCGCCACCGGCAGAGCGTCGTGAAAGTCTCAGCTAACGAGCTGCATTCGAAACTCGAGAAGGCACTGTTGGGGCTGGGTTTGACCCAGGCTGCGGCAAAGGATGCCAGTGACATGGTGTGCTGGCTCACGCTGTACGGTTTTGACGGGATAGCGACGTTGAAGACATCACTCGACCTACTTGAGCATTGCCTAACCAACGTCTCGGCCGGAACGTCTCCAATGTCTGCATTGCAGTGGGATGCGGACACACGGACCTTGAGCGTCGACACCCAAGGCGGTTCCGCCCTCCTCTTCGGGAATCTGTGGCTTGAATACAGTAAGTCACTCGCCACGCAGCACGATGAAATCGCCGTGCTTTTCGAGAACTGCCCTGATGTCTTCCTATTGATGGGCTATCTGCCAACGCTTCAGTCCCCCGGACTCGACATCGATGCGCGAGCTCAACAGAGTGCGACATCGCCGATAACGTATTTCAAATTTAGATCAGGGATGAACTTACCGGACGTATGGCAAGCGTCTATGGATTCTGATGATCGAGAATCCTTAACTGTCTGTCTGACGCGCCCACCCACTCGCATTGCTGAAGGAAGCAGGCGTGAAATTAGCGTAAGAAAAAAGGCGGCAGCCGATACAAAAACTGACGGTCGTACTTCGGAGATGGGCATTACCGGGGCTGAATATCATCAGACTGCTGCCGAATTGAACACTGTTTATGAGCAAAAACTTAAAACCGGCATTGATATCGACTCCGATCTCTGGGACCAACTCAAGCACTATGGATTGGCAACACTCGTCGAGGCTGATGACGCGTCGCGGATGGGTGCAGGACCCTCAGATTAATTACGTTTTACGGCCAAAAGTGCTGCCAACGATAGGCCAAACTCTGCTAGCGTTAAGGTGGATTTGAAACAATAACAAAGCACGTCTTCGACAGCGTGAAAAAGCGGTCTCCAACAAAGACAGGCATCGTCCGACAAGTGGGGCGATGATGAGTAACAAGAGAAATCTTTCATGCCACTGGGTCTTCTAAAATATGGTCTCTCCCAGGACTTTCCGTTTGAGAAAGACCCAGACCTACCCTTACCGACTGACCTCAAGCGTCAGTATGACGTCGTCATCATCGGTGGTGGCGGTCACGGAGTGGCGACAGCCTATTACCTCGCCAAATATCATGGCATTACCAACGTCGCGGTGTTGGAAAAGGGATATCTGGGTGGTGGCAATACGGCGAGAAACACCGCCGTCATTCGCTCTAATTATCTGACCCCCGAAGGGGTGAAGTTCTACAGTGAATCCGTGAAGCTGTACGAAAACCTTTCTAACGAATTTAACTTCAATATCATGTACTCGCGAAGAGGTCAGCTGACACTTGCACATACCGATGCGACAGTCTGCGCCTTTCGCCAGCGCGCTGAGGTCAACAAGCATTTTGGTGGCCGAACCGAGCTAATCGATCCCACAGACATAGCGCAGCTCGTACCCACCTTAAATCTCAATCCTGCCAATCTGCCGGTTCTCGCTGGTCTTTGGCACAAAGACGGTGCAACAGCCCGCCATGATGCAGTTGCATGGGGCTATGCCCGCGGTGCGACGCAACGCGGTGTTGAACTTCACCAGCTGACCGAGGTCACCGACGTGCTGGTCAGTAATGGTCGTGTCACGGGCGTCAAAACGACGCGTGGGGGTATCGACGCAGGAGTGGTCATTCAAGCGGTAGCGGGGCATAGCGCGTTATTGGCGCAAAAAGCAGGCTTTCCACTGCCTATCGTTGCCTACCCGCTTCAAGCGATGGTCACACTTCCCGTAAAGCCGTTTCTCACACCGCTTGTGAGTTCATCGGCACTGCACTGCTACATTCAACAAACCAGCCGCGGCGAAATGGTGATTGGTGGTGGTTCTGACCCCTACCCGCTTTACAACAGCCGAGCATCGCTACCACTCAAGGAAAACCTGATCTCAAGTGCTGTCGAAATGTTCCCGTTCCTAAGTGAAATGCGGTTACTAAGGCAATGGGCAGGGATTACCGACATGACGAGTGACTACAGTCCCATTATGGGCCTGAGTCCGTTAGAGAATTACTACATTGACGCGGGCTGGGGCACCTGGGGTTTTAAGGCGACACCGATCTGCGGCAAAACAATGGCAGAGCTGGTAGCGACGGGTGGCAAGGTACCCGAGCTCATTCAGCCTTTTGAGCTCGCGCGCTTTGATCGCTTCAAGCAGGTCAATGAAATGGGCGCCACGGCGGCAAGTCACTGAGGTAGGGCATGAAGATCATGACATGCCCGCTAAACGGGCCACGAAATATCAGCGAATTTGTCTATGGCGGTCAAGTTAAGGCGATGCCTAATAGCCAAAACGTCTCGGACGCAGATTGGGCTCACTACGTCTTTTACGAGAAAAATGATGTGGGGGTCGTGCTCGAGTGGTGGATGCATAGCCCCAGTAGCTACTGGTTCATTGCAGAACGGCATAACGCGACGGACGAGATCATTCGCACCTACCCGGCAGACGAACTCTTCAAACAGCGCGTCGATTTCGTGCCCGATGAGGGTGCGTCATGAAACGGCTCAAGAACGCGCATTTTGGTCAATGGATTGATCCATCACAAACCGTTCAGTTCACCTTCGAGGGAGAGCTGATCCGTGGCTTGGAGGGCGATACTGTCGCTTCAGCGCTATTAGCCAACGACCAATGGCTCCAGTCGCGGTCGTTTAAATACCACCGCCCGAGGGGACCATTGACACTTTCTGGCCACGACGCCAACACTCTGGTGCAGACGCCCACAACGCCCAATCTTTTGGCCGATCGCTTGCCCGCCGAGGACCATCTTACGGTAACGGCTCAGAACTATACCGGCAGCCTGCACTTTGACCTGTCTCGATTACTCGATTGGTGCGGGCGCTTTCTGCCGGTCGGCTTCTACTACAAAGCCTTTTTCAAACCGCGGGGTATTTGGGCCTGGTGGGAACCTATTGTTAGGAAGGCTGCGGGACTGGGTAGTAGTAACCTCTCGGTTAAAGCCGCCTACAATGACAAAACCTACGCCTTTGCTGATGTTGCCGTCATTGGTGCGGGACCTGCGGGTTTAAATGCGGCTCTCCTGGCCGCAAACGCTGGCGCGCAGGTAACGCTTGTCGAGCAGGAGCCGCATTTGGGTGGCTCGATGAACTATCACGCCTTTGCGGGTGATTGTGAGACCACCAAGTCGGCCCGGGATATCTTAGTAGCGGCCGTAGAGACGCACGAGAATATCGATGTGCTCTCCTCATCCACATGTAACGCCTGGTTTGGTGATCACTACCTGCCGATCATTCAAAAATCACGCTTGATCAAGTTGCGGGCGAAACAGACCATTCTCACAACCGGCTCGAGTGAGCAACACGTGGTGTTTCGCAACAATGATTTACCTGGTGTAGTCATGTGCAGCGCGCTTGATCGCTTGATGCGCCTATACGGTGTCGTCCCGTCAGCGCCTGTTGTTGTGTTAGCGGGCAACGATCTCGCCTACCGAACCGCATTCAGTGGCCAGGATGGTGGTGCAAACGTTGCTGCAATCGTGGACCTCCGCACCACCTGCAATAACACAGCACTTAGTGACGAGGCTAAACGGCGAAATATTGCCCTCTTCCAAGGCTGTGGTATCTACGAGGCTAAAAAAGGACTCTTCAATCATGGACTGTCACAAGTCGACGTGCACAAACTGGCCGAGCGCGGCGAGGTAGCAGAAAAGCTCGTCAGCATCGATTGCGGGCTGCTTGCCATGTCAGCCGGGTTCATGCCGTCCTATCAGTTGGCGTGCCAAGCCGGGGCTGTCCTTAGCTACGATGACAGTAAGTCTCAGTTCAAACTATCCAATCTACCCCAGGGCATGCATCTCGCCGGCAGTGTCAACAGTGTGTTCTCGCTGGATCTGGTAGAAGCCGACGGTAGGAACGCGGCACGACAGGCATTGAGCAATTTGGGGGTCGCTCCTGAAAGCGAGACGGCGTCAGCTGAAGACGTCAACTGTACCGAGCAGGTCAACCATCCTTGGCCCTTCTTGAAGCACCCCAAAGGTCGAGAATTTGTCGATTTCGACGAAGACCTGCAGATCAAAGACATCATTAATGCAACGCGCATGGGTTATCGAGACATCCAGCTTGTGAAGCGCTTCTCCACCGTGGGTATGGGACCGTCCCAGGGCCGTCATTCGGCACTCCCCACGGCACGGTTGGTCGCCAAAACAACCGACCGTACCGTACACGAAACGGGCGTCACCACAGCACGACCACCATTGATGCCTGAGCCGCTAGGATTACTGGCGGGAAGACGTTTTCATCCGCTTCGGCGGACGCCGCTGCACCACAGGCACCTCGCGCTGGGGGCTCAAATGATGCCCGCTGGTAGCTGGCAGCGCCCCGCCTACTTCGGCGACCCCAAACAACGTACGGCTTGTGTTCAGGCTGAGGTGACGGCTGTACGACGAGGGGTGGGTATCATTGATGTCAGTACGCTGGGTGGCATTGAACTTCGGGGACCCGATGCACCGGAGTTTATGAACCGGCTTTACACCTTTGGCTTCGTTAAACAGCCGATAGGTAAAACGCGCTACGCCGTACTGACCAATGAGCAAGGGGTTGTCGCCGACGACGGCGTCGCCGCCCGGCTAGGAGAGCACCACTACTACGTTACGGCGACCTCAAGCGGCGTTGATCGGGTATACCGCGACATGCTCCGCTGGAATGCCCAGTGGCGACTCGATCTCGATATTGCCAATGTCACGAGTGCATTCAGCGCGATAAATGTCGCGGGCCCGCTGTCACGGCAAGTTATCGAGAGCGCTGGTTGCAGTGTGGACCTCAGTACCGAGCACTTTCCCTACCTCGCCTACCAGGAAGCCTCAGTTGCCGGCATCCCTGCACGCATGATGCGCGTCGGTTTCGTTGGCGAACTCGGTTACGAATTACATGTGCCCTCACCTTTAATGGGTGAACTCTGGGATCGCCTACTTACAAGTGGCGAAGCGCATGGTATTCGCCCCTTTGGTATCGAGGCTCAGCGGCTACTAAGACTCGAAAAAGGTCACATCATCGTTGGGCAGGACACCGACGGCATGACACAGCCCGATGAAGTGTCATTGCGCTGGGCAATTTCGTCGAAAAAACCCTTTTTCGTGGGTTCAAAAAGCGTCGACATCCTCTCCAAGAGTCCGCTAAAGCGGCAGCTCGTAGGTTTTGAACTCGATGCCACAAGCCCTCAACCCAAAGAAGGTCACCTGGTTATCCGCAATGGCGATATAGTCGGTTCGGTGACTTCCTGCGAATACTCGCCAACCTTGAAAAAGATCATTGGCCTTGCCTATGTTCATCCCGAGGATGCAGTGTCTGGCACAACGGTGGTTATCCGGACTGATGATGCAGTGCATGCCCATGCGCAGGTAGTAGAAACACCCTTTTATGACCCCGATAATCTGAGGCAAGCCTTGTGAGCGCGCACCTCGATCCCATCTTCGAATCACCGTTGGGTGGACTCAGTCATGAGGGCAATATTTCAATTCATGACCTCACGAAAAGACATCGCTGGGGCTTGCGGGGTAAAGGCGCCGCAGAGACGCTACGAATCCAGGGTTGGGATATTCCAGAGCAACCTAATCGCTTGGTCGCATCAAAAAACGAGACATTTGTGATGGCACTGAGTCAGCGTGAGTTTTGGGTACTCGACCCCCACAACGACACGGCAGCACTCGCAATGAGCAATGACTTTACTCGGGACGCCTATCCCCTCTTCTGCCAAAGTAGCCACGCGTGGCTTGTACTGAAGGGCTGTCAAACGTCAGCGCTAATGGCAAAAGTCTGTGGCGTTGACCTCAGGCCAGAAGCTTTCAAGGTCGGTGATGTTGCACAAACTCAAATGGCGCTAATCAGCTGCATCATTGTGCGGCACGAGCTAGCAGGTAACGACGTCTTCTCAATTTTTGTCGATCAGTCCTATGGCGAATATGTGCTGGAGGCGCTGCTGGATGCACGACGGGAGTTCCTCTAGTCGTCAGTCGCAGTACTGCTTTATTCGCTAAGCAGTCGCAGAGCGATTAGCTAGAAGATAACTCCGCTATTTGAGTAAGTAATGCCTCGGGCACTTCAACGCCTTGCGCTTCATGAATACGCCTTAATTCAGCGCGCCGCTCGCCGGGTACCCTCACCTCATTATCGCGCGTTAACTCACTGCACATAGACTCAAGGTGCTCGACGAAACCCCCACCGAAGAAGGCGGGTTCCATTGCGATAATCGTCTGACCAACATTAGGTGGTCCACCCTCTGTGGTTGCAAACATGGATGCTTCATAGGAACAATTACTGCCCGTAAGAACGCCCCCCAGCACATCCACCATCAGCCCGAGGCCAAAGCCCTTTGGACCACCTACAGGCAACTGGGCTCCCTTCAAACCTGCGGCCGGATCCGTCGTTGGGTTGCCCTCTGAATCAATTGCATGACCCGGTTCGATTTCCCGACCCTCGGCTGCAGCTTTGACCAAATTGACGCGAGCAGTCGATGCCGTCGCCATATCAACCACAAGTGGCTCATCACCAGCCCTGGGTGCCCCAAAGGCAAACGGATTGGTCCCAAAGAAAGGCACTTTACCGCCATGAGCAGCAACGGCCTTAGAGCTATTCGCAAACATCAATGAGACCAGCCCCTCTTTCGCGAGTCGACGCACAAACCAACCCAAGACACCCGCAGAGGACGACTGATGGATAGACATCAGTCCAACCCCTTGCTCCCTCGCTGTTTCGATCAACCGAGCCTCACCCACAAGATAGGCGTGATGACAAAAACCAAAGTCTGCATCGATCACCGTGCTCGCAGCTGAGGTTTTGACGATCTTTGGACACGCGTGCGGTTTTACCTTCTCAACCTTGAGGTGTTTCAGGTACAGGTGCATGTAACCCAAACCCACATTCCGGATGCCTTCAGCCTCTGCATCGGCGATTTCGGCCGCTACGATATCCGCCTGTTCTTGGCTAGCCCCCACGTTAAGTAGTGCATCTCTGCAGAGCGTCTCTATCTCCGACAAGGTCATGATTGGCATAGCAAAATCTCCGCAATATTGGTGCGGATCACATTAGAGGGAGTCGATCCCGCGGGCAAGCATGCGTCTGCACTAAGTCCGGACTAAGCACGAAATTAGGGCCGAGTGCTGAGCAAGCTGGGCTTGAAAAAGAAAGGCTCTGGAGTATGATACGCCCCTTCGCGCCCGTAGCTCAGCTGGATAGAGTACCTGACTACGAATCAGGCGGTCGTACGTTCGAATCGTACCGGGCGCGCCATATACAAAAGAGCCTCACCCTTTGGGTGGGGCTTTGTTGTATCCGGTGGTCTTACTCAATATTCGGGGTGCTGCGAGGCCAACTAAAGCCATTCAGTTCGAGCTCAATTCCCACCGAACTGCTGGTCACGATTCGTTTTGTCAAGAAACGAGTCTTCCGTACCTCTCGACTGTATCTGGCTCAAATCCGCTGTCATTAAAATACCGGTAAGCTCGGTCATGGTTGAGGTCTGACTTACAAACAACTGTTCATTCCATCGATCGATCCCTGAATCTGACGTCCAGTAGTAGCCGAGAAACCCGCCTAGACCAAAACCCGGCAGGTCCAAGCAATGCCAGACATCACAGTTGTAGTAACCGGTATCGGCCTGACCAATAGCGCCTACTCCCCACCACACCTGTTGAAGCGAACCGCGCTTTCCGGGGCGCTCAGGGACGGACAACTGTGCGCGCGACCAGCCGTATTTACTCACCGCAGTTTTCGCCGCTGTTATGAGTTGTTCGTTATTGCGAGTCCATAAATAGGACTGTTCCGCGTGGCCCGTCGGCTCGACACGCCCGTCGACTTCTCGGTAATCCATTTCACCCAGGTGCTCGGTCTGGATCATTCCGACAATGTTGCTCTTCTTTTCAGGGAAACGTGTGAACCAATCAGGTGCTGCATGCGCATCCTCCATACCGGGCATGTAATGCCGGCAATCTAGAAACACAGTCAAGGTTCGTGGCCGTTCACTTTGAGGAATATTGGAAAAATACTTCACAATGCCAAGCAGGCCCAAGGCACCGTTATCTTGCGTAATCGACGGTCCGTCCGTGTGATTCACCAGAATGATCTGCTCATCTTCTGGCGTGCCATAGTTAGCACCCGGTAAAAAAGCGATGTACTGAAAGGCTTCTGATATCTCTACCGTAGCCTCAAGCCTTAGTGTCGCCAATTTACCCTGCTTGGCATCGTCAATCACTTTGGCGCCATCTTCTCGAGACAAGATTAAGGTTGGCGAGTTGTAAAGTGTGGGCACACCAAAGGTGTATATTCCTTTTGTGCGTTCGTAGGCCATGTCGTAGACAATGATGGCGCCTGCCGCGTTGCCCTCACGTGGAATACGATCGAGCCCCTGCGCTAACTGCCACCAGATATCAAACGTAAAACTCTCGGAGGGTGGAACGAACTCGAACGGCGCCGGTAGCGTTTCCGCATCGGTCGCATATTCATAATCATTGAAGGTGTAGTTGATTAAGTAGTTATCAGAATACGGAGGATTGGGATGTTTCCTCGTGGGAATAACCACGATCTTGCCTTCAATCGACTCCGGAGGATTGTCATGGTCGTAATAAATGAGCTCCGCGGTGATGCCCTCGGGCCCTGTTGAACCCGAGTAAGCACCATAGTTAGCAACTCTCACAGATGCTCCATCAGATGAGAGCGACCACTGAGTGCTATCTTCGGATGTGTGCCAACGTTCGAATTGCCAAGCATTCCTTGTTCCATCAACTACGCCATAGTTATCGAGCGTGGTCTCTAGGAACTCCATGTAAGTCACCCACTCGGGGCTGCCAGTCAGCGTAGGGAGGTTGTCATTTTTAATCGACGCCCAAGCAAGTGCTTCCTCAGGCGTTACCAACCATTCTGATCGTAAGTTCGTCAGACTTGACTGATAAGTCGGCTCTTGATCGGTGCACCCGACCATTCCTGTGACGAATAAACAGACAGGCACTATCCATGTTTTCACAACGGGCCTCCCCTCACTTATCTATTAATTGATCCAGGTCGGAGCGATCCAGAAAAGTCCCTCGATGCAAGACGCCCTGAACTCTCCGCGTATGTTTTATGTTTTCAAGTGGATTAGCGTCAAGCAGCACCGCATCGGCAATAAACCCAACTCTGAGTTCGCCCATCTCACCCTCCAGACCAAAAAATTCAGCAGGTCGAACGGTAGCTGTATACAGCGCCTCCTTGGGTGTCATCCCAACATCTACAAACTGCTCGAGCTCAGTGTGCAGGCTGTAACCGGGAATGCTCCAGCCAATCGGCGTATCAGTGCCTGCAGCGATGGGCGCTCCAACTGCGTGTAGCTCTTCCGTTCGACGCATGCTCCACTCATCAAACGTGGTATCAATAGCTCGGTCTATCGACAACAGCTGCGTTTTGGCATTACCCCAGTCGGTCTGAACCGACTCTGGTGTCAGCTCCAATGCCGCATCAAAGTCGTCTCGCAACAGAGGCACGTTGAGTCGCATCGAGTTCAATCGCAGTGTCGGCACTGAAATCGTGCTCTTTAACGCCTCGGTGGATGCAAGGCACTCGGTATCGTCCTCATCGAGGATGGCCGGAATCCGTTGCAATCGATGCAGGCGCGCTCTCAGCGCGCTGCCTGGCTCGCCCAGTTCGTTTGTCAATTCGCCGCGACGCGTCGCTCGCAGTGCTTCAGGATCACTTACGCAGTCCAGTTCGTAGTTGCGCAAATGCTCCAGGGACTGAACCTTGGATGCGACCTCTCTAGCCCGCATGGATAAGGGTACATGCCCGTCGATGGGAAGCCCGCGCTGTCCAGCCTCGTCCACGATCGCCTCAAATACCTCGGGAGTCACCATTTCGTAGATTTTAAGAAAGCTCGCGCCGGCCTCGTGAATCGCCGCGATATTGGTGCGTGCCTCATCCGGGGTCGCATTGGCGACGCCCAAGCCCGGCAGGTTGATACCGTCGTAGACTACATCACCTCCATCTAACAGTGGTCCTGCGAACCAGATGGCGGGCGCGACCGTCTGCGGCGCACGAAGGTGCTCCACGACCGGAAGAAGATCTTCCAGTAGCCCTCCCGTATCCCTGACGTTGGTTACACCGTGGTAGAGGAAGAGACCCCCCATAGCGTCGGTGAATCGAGTGTCGTAGGTAAAGTGAACATGAAAATCCCATAGCCCGGGGATGAGATATTTCCCGGTAGCATCTATGGCTTCTATTGCCAGAAAGTCGGTTCCTGAATCGATGATCTCGACAATAATGCCGTCGTTCACGAGTACGGTTTTCCCCTCTCGCGTTGGGTTTACTGCATCGACCAGCGTGACATTCTCGATAGCGAGATCCACTGGTGCGGGGGTTTCGCTACAGGCGACAAGAAACCCCATCGCCGCTGCCGAAATCATGAGTCGGGTGAACTTCATGCTGTGGCTCCAGTTATTAGTATTATCGCTAGAGACTATCACCGTAACACTTAGCTTCAAGCATGCTGAATTACCCGACACCGTCCAATCGAAACAATCAGCACCGACCATTGAGCCTGACTGGACGCTTACCAATCGCCATCGTATGGTGCCCATGACTATCAAGGATTATGGAGCCTGATATCGGACCACTTGCCGACATCTCCAACACCGTATTTGCGCTTATTCAGGACAACCTGCCGCGCGATCTGACATGGCCATTTTTGCTGCTCACGGCCGTGTTAGCCATCGTGATTTGGAGCTTGCGCGGTGGACGCGGATCGAAAGATGCCTCGGGACAAGAGCGGCCAGCCAACCTCATCAACTACCTATTGCCCCGCGATATCTACAGTCACGTGTCAGCCCGTGTCGATATCTGGCTCTATGTATTTGAGCGGTTCCTGCGTCCATTGTGGGCAGGCGCCCTTATCCTGAGCGTTGGAACCTTTGCCGAGACCACCGTGATCAGTGGCCTGATGACAAGTATCGGTGATGGCCCGCAATTCGAGGTCAACTACGCCTGGATGCTGCTATACAGCTTGGTAACCCTGTTGCTGTATGACTTTATCTTTTACGTCATTCACTACACCGAACACAAAGTGCCGGCGCTGTGGGTCATCCACAAAGTGCACCACTCAGCTGAGGTCTTAACACCACTCACACGATACCGAGAACACTTCCTAGAAGGCCCCATCTACGCGGCAGGCGCAGCCTTGGCTTATGGCATCGCGGGTGGCCTGTTTGGCTGGTTATTCGAGAGTGGTATTACGCAGGCGACGCTGTTTAACATTGGTCTCTTCTCCTTGCTTTTCGGATTCAATGGGTCATTTCGGCATTATCATGTCGCGTTTCATTACCCCGTCTGGCTATCCAAGTGGTTGCATAGCCCGGTGATGCACCACACCCATCACAGCTACCTAGAAAAGCACTGGGACACCAACCTAGCGGCAGTGACTAGTATTTGGGATCGACTATTCGGGACGCTTTATATCCCTGAAAAGGACGAGTACACCCCCTGGGGACTGGGGCCCGAAACGCAAGATCAATATCGAAGCTTCTGGCAAAACACAGCCGGTCCCTTTAGGGACTGGTTCGCCATGCTCACAGGCGGGTCAATGCGGACAAGCAACCCATTGGCTGGAGGTGCCGCCAGGACGGATGTGAACGCGAGAGAGCGTTAATTATCGAGTGCCAAACACCGCGAGTACGCCCATGAGTAACAGCGTCCAAAGCCCGAGAAACCCGTAAGCCGGGACCCAGCTTTTCGTAAACCCCACATTGCTATAGAAAGCGGGACTCCAAAGGAGATCGGCAAGTTCCTGTTCCGATGAGCGCTGGCCACGGGTGATCAGCCCTACACCCATCGTGGCTGCTAGCCCGATAACGTTCCACCACAGCCATGAAACAGACGGCATAGCGGCCCACAAGAAGGCATTGACGGCGAAACCCGCAAAGAAGCCGATTCGGGCACCCCGTCCAGTGGCGGTTTTTGTCATTAGTCCCAAGAGGAAGACACCGAGAATAGGACCGTTAATCAGCGAGCCCACCTTGTTGACCGCCACGATCACTGTCGATGCGATATCGTCGACGAAGAACGCTGTCACCAATGCGAACACCCCCCAAAAGACGGTGAGTGCCCTGCCCCACCAAAGCTCCTGCGCTGGCGTGGCAATCCGTTCTTTCATGGCCGGTTTTACAAAATCCTTCAACGTGGTGGCAGATAAACTGTTAATCACGGAATCTAGCGACGACATGGCTGCGGCGAGCAGCGCAACAACGGCTAGCCCCACCACGCCCACCGGCAACTCCCGCGAGAAGAGGACAGGCAGCGCCATATTGTAATTTGGCGCATCGTTGGTCAGGGGCAACGATGATAGAAAGTCGGTGTGTGAGCTTGCGTAGGCCGCGAGTCCCGCTCCAATGAGGCAGTACAGTAAAACCAAGGGAAAGCGTAGGACACCGTTGATAATCAAAATCTTTTGGTTGTCGTCCTGCGTTGCTGCGCATAGCTGTCGCTGTACCTGGCTCTGATCGCAGCCGTAATAGGCAACATAGAGGAAAAACCCGCCAATCAGCATGGGTAAGAAGGCGAAGTCGTGACCGTCACCCAGACCGTGATGTCGGAAGGAAAGTGCCGCAGTGCGCTCGGCTGGGATCTGAGCCAGCATTGACTCAAGACCGCCGGCCGACCCAATCAATAAGTACGCAAGATAGCCAAGGACGCTCGTCAAAATGATCATTTGGATAACATCGCTAAAGATGACGGCACGTATGCCACCCAAAACGTCGTAAATGATCGTGATGGCGACAAATAAGACAACCGATTGGGCAAAGGAAAGCCCCGTCGTAATAGCAATCATACTTGCCACGCCATAAACGGTAATGCCGGCTACTGCAGCCCGCGACAACTGAAACATGCCACTGATGAGCAGCTGCGTTTTATCGTCAAAACGCCGCCCCAGATAGAGGTAAACCGATACCAGACGCTGCCGGTGGAATACGGGAATTAAAAATATGGCGATAAAAATCATCGCTAAGGGCAGCGCTAGCTCGTACTGCAACCAGACGAGTCCACCGCCGACAACAAAGGCAACAAACGCGGGCGCACCTAAAATGCTGTTGGTCGAGCACTGTGTTGCCATGACGGACAACGCAATACTGATCGGGCCACTACTGTTGCCGGCAACAAAAAAATCCTCAGCGGTCTCCTGATGTCGTGACAAATACAGACTCATGGCCACCAAACCCGACAGGTAAACCGCCACGACGAACCAATCAAGCGTTGCTAGCATTCGACGCCCTCCACGTCTTGTGTACAGGGGTGATAACCAAAACTACTGGCTGAGACCAACTTCAAACGACATCGAGTCTGGTGGAAACCATCACCAGTCTGCTATCACCATACACCATCCGGATCGACACAAAGTTAAGGTCGAAAACGGTCGCGCAGTGTGATAACTAATGAGCGACAAAAATACTTATCACAACGGTTGAATTCGTATGCGCAATACTCGCTTTTCTCGCACCTCACTCACAAAACAAGCCTTCGTTTTCACAAGCCTATTTGCGGCATCGGGTATGACATTATCGGAGGAGACTGAGACACCATCGTGGGATGTCTCAGCGCCGAACTACTCAGCCGAGGTTCAAGAAATTGACCTAAACGTGACCGAGGGAACATGGATGAACCTCGATGTCTCACCCGATGGGGAGCACATTGCTTTCGATCTCTTGGGAGACATTTATCAGATACCGATTACGGGTGGTGAGGCGACACCGCTACTCAGTGGTCATGCGTGGGAAGTACAACCGCAGTACAGTCCCGATGGCCGTTTTCTCGCATTTACCTCCGACCGTAATGGCGCTGACAACATTTGGGTTATGGACCTCGCCAATCCAGACAACAAGCACCAGATAACACATGAAAGTTTCCGACTGCTCAATAATCCAAGTTGGCACCCGTCAGGCGAATATTTGGTAGCGAAAAAGCATTTCACTACCTCACGATCACTCGGAACGGGCGAGGTATGGCTTTACGATGCCAACGTCGATCAAGCCCTTGCGCGAGGAAATCTACAGGGCTCGGTTCTGGTAAAGCGACCAAGCCCCGCATTCCAGAAGGAGCTGGGTGAACCGACCTTCAGTGCTGATGGCGAGTCGGTGTTCTACATTCAGAACACGACGCCCGGAAATACCTTCATTTACCACGAGGACAGTAACGGTGAAGTCATGGCCATTAAACGCTATGACCTCGAAACGGGAGAAATCGAGAAGGTCGTTGGCGGTGCGGGCGGCGCCGTTCGACCCACGCCATCGCCCGACGGTAAAACCATCGCCTTTGTAAAACGTGTGCGAGCAGCCTCGCGACTGTTTGTTATGGATCTCGTATCGGGTGAGCAAACCATGCTGGTTGATGATCTTGATCCCGACATGCAGGAAACTTGGGCGGTTCAGGGCGCCTACCCGACCATGGCTTGGACACCCGACGGCGACTCCATTGTCTATTGGTCGAAAGGCCACATTTGGCGTGTTGATGTTGCCTCGGGTGAATCCCGCCAAATTCCGTTCTCGGTTAATGACACGCGCACGGCTTACCCCGCAGTTGAAGTCGCGGTCGATGTTGCTCCCGATACCCTAAAAACCACCATGCCGCGGTTTGCTAGGCAAAGTCCCGATGGCCAAGCGGTTGTCTTTGAGTCCATGGGGCGGCTGTATGTAAAGCGTGACGGCGAGGACGCCAAGCGCCTGACGCGCGACAACGCTTCTGGGTTCGAATTTTCACCCGCGTTTTCACCCGACGGGAAGGATGTGTTTTACCTGACCTGGTCAGACGACGAGTTAGGCTCTGTTCGTAAAGTCAGCGCTCGCGGTGGTCGATCCAAAGAGGTTCTCACAACACCGGGTCACTATGTCGATCTTAGCGTATCGAGCGATGGCGAGACCCTGCTCTTTACCAAGCTGAACGGCAGTTCGCTGACCAACCCGCACTGGGGTAAAAAACCCGGCATCTATGTCTATGAGCTCAGTGATGACGAGGCTCAGTTTGTCAGCCGACGTGGCCGATCACCCCACTTCGGTCCCGGAGACCGCATTTACGCTACCGAGCGCGTGAGCTCGGCTGTCGGTCGCGGCAGTGATGACGCATCCAGTGAGCTCATCTCCATGAATCACGATGGTGAGGATGTGCGTGCGCACGCAAGCTCTCCGCTCGCGACCGTGATTCGCATGTCGCCCTCAGGCAAGCATGTCGCTTATCGTGAGGCGGGGCGTCTCTACGTGGCAGCATTGCCGATGACTGGCCGCTCCATCGACCTCTCGGCCATTGAAAATACGGCCTCGGGTGCCGCAGCCTATGCCACAGAGCGTGTGAGCGCCCCGGGCGGTGAATTCATTCACTGGAGCGCTGATGGTACCTCGCTGACGTGGAGCGTAGGCCCGCGCTTTTTTAAGTACAACGTCGATGGTTCTCTGGGCATCGGCACAAACGAAGCCCAGCAGATCGCTGACCTCAGCCTCTCAGTGGACTCAGATCGTCCCCGGGGACTTGTGGCCTTTACCAATGCTCGGGTCATCACCATGAATTCTGCACGCGATGTCATCGATAATGGCGTTGTCATCGTTGAGGACAATCGTATTGTGGCGCTGGGCGCCACGGCGGACATTTCCATCCCTGACAGTGCAACGCAGGTCGATCTGGCTGGAAAGACCTTGATGCCCGGCTACATCGATGCGCACGCACACGGCCCATACGGTCGGGACGACATCATCCCTCAGAATAACTGGTCGCTCCTCGCGCACCTAGCGCTCGGAGTAACGACCGTACACAACCCATCAAGCAGAGCCGCTCAAGTCTTCCCAGCCGCTGAATACCAGCGCGCGGGCAAGATCATCGGACCACGCATTTTTTCAACCGGAGAAATCATTTACGGGGCGAAGAGCACAGGCTTTGACCCTATTGAGTCCCTCGATGACGCCAAAGCCGTGGTTGATCGCCTTAAGGCTCAGGGGGCCATCAGTGTCAAAAACTACAACCAACCCCGCCGAGTACAGCGACAAATGGTCATTGAGGCCGCTCGTGATGCCGGCATGTTAGTAGTTGCTGAAGGCGGTTCGCTCTACAACATGGATATGAATCTAGTGGCCGATGGTTCGACAGGCATCGAGCACAACATTCCGACCTTAAAAATCTACGATGACGTCCGTGACTTTTGGTCGAACACCCGTGTTGGGTATACACCCACCTTGAGCGTCACCTATGGCGGATTGACCTCCGAGGACCGCTTCTACCGAGACACCGAGGTCTGGAAGCACCCACTACTGTCACACTTTGTTCCACCCACCGTTTTGCAACCGCGCGCCGTTCGTCGCGTAACAGCTCCCGAGCCAGACTTTCGAGACGATGATGCGGCAGCCGTAGCAAAGGAGTTGATGGAGCTCGGTGTGTTGGTCAACACCGGTGCTCATGGACAGCGGGAGGGACTGGCAACGCACTGGGAAATGTGGAGCTTTGCCGAAGGAGGCATGAGCCCAATGCAGATGCTGGCAACAGCGACCATCAATCCTGCGCATTACCTCGGTATGGATGCCGACCTGGGTTCGATTGAAACGGGCAAACTGGCGGACTTGCAGGTGGTCGATGGCAACCCGCTCGAGGACGTAAAGAGCACCGACCGTATCACGCACGTCATGGTGAACGGGCGACTCTATCGTACCAATGACCTGGGCGAGGAAGTGACCGGCTCGCGTCCAGCACCAACACTCTGGTGGCACAATCAGCCACAGCATCAAATACGTTAATCGTGAGGAAGTCCGTATGAATCTGTTACAACGTGCGTCGCTACTCAGCACCCTATTCCTTGGACTCACGCTTGCACAGACAGTGCACTCAGGATCCCTGTCAGCCAAGGAACAGGCCATGGTTGACTGGATTGATACGCACCAAGACGAGGCGATTGAGCTACTGGCTGAAACCGTCAACATTGGCAGCGGGACGATGAACCACGCCGGCGTTCGTGCCGTCGGTGACGTGATGTCACGCGAACTGGAGGCGCTTGGCCTGGCGACGCGTTGGATCGATATGCCCCCCGAGATGGATCGCGCAGGCCATTTGTTTGCCAGCAAGGAAGGTAAAGGTAAAAAGTTCCTCCTTATCGGACACCTCGATACCGTTTTTGAGTCAGATGATGAATTCCAAGCGTTTACACGCGAGGGCAATATCGGGCGGGGTCCCGGTATCAGCGACATGAAGGACGGTAACGCCGTCCTCGTCTACGCATTAAAGGCACTTCAGCACATTGGTGCCTTAGACAATATTGCTGTCACCGTCGCCTACACAGGCGATGAGGAGATGACAGGCAAACCGCTGTCCATTAGCCGTAAAGACCTCATAGAAGCCGGAAAATGGGCTGACATCACCTTAGGCTTCGAGGGAGCGATTACAACCGAAGGTTCTGACTGGGCGACCATTGCCCGACGCAGTTCCAGTGGCTGGATGTTAGAAGTGTCGGGTAGGCAAGCACACTCTTCAGGTGTCTTTAGCGAACGCGTGGGCGCTGGTGCCATCAATGAAGCCGCGAGAATTCTGGATGCGTTCTATGATGAGGTTCGCGGTGACTACGGCTTAACTTTCAATGCGGGCACCATTCAAGGCGGGACCACTGTGAAGTACGATTCTGCTCAGAATCGGGGCACGACCTTTGGAAAAACGAACGTTGTCCCGAGCGAAGTCATCGTAGACGGCGGCATAAGAGCGTTATCACGTGAGCAGTTGGCAAGGGCAAAAGAAAAGATGAAAGCCATCGTCGCAAAACACCTGCCGCACACCAGTGCCTCAATCAGCTTCGTCGATAGCTATCCGCCGATGCCACCCTCAGATGGCAACCGTCAGCTTGCAGAGCAACTCTCGGTCGTGAATCAGGACTTAGGACGCGGACCCATGAAAATCTGGGATCCACTGCGGCGCGGCGCCGCGGATATCTCTTTTGCTGCGCCTTATACCGATGCACTGGCTGGCATGGGCGCGCTTGGTAAAGGCGGTCACACGCCTAACGAGAGCCTTGAGCTGGACTCCATGGCACTGGCGATTAAACGCGCTGCGATCCTCATGTATCGGCTCTCGGGTACGGCAGATCAGGAGTAAACCGGCCCACTCTCGCTGCGGCTTTAGCGACTGAAACGGCCTTGGGCTGCGCTGACATCGCCGTCACGTGTCGGCAAATGAGACTAAATACGCCCATCTGAACGGCTGGAAAGTGACAAACAAACTGTCATACTCCCCATATGACTAAAACGCATACGCATATTGCTTATTTGATTGGTGCAGGTCTCGCGATCTACTCCCAGCAAGCTGCGCTCGCACTCTTCATGGGTATCGGACTGGCACTAACCGTCGGTCCGGCTCCCCTAAGCGATGCCTCTCGACTATCACGCGGTGCCTTGCAAAGCGGTGTGGTCATTCTGGGTTTAGCCCTACCGTTCAGAGAAGTGGTGACGCTCGGTTCAGCTAATGGCGCCGTCGTCTCGGCAATGGTTCTGGGTACCCTAGTCAGTGGTTTAATCTTATTAAAACTGCTGCGGACTGATGATATCAGTGGAAAACTGTTGACCGCCGGTACTGCAGTCTGTGGCGGTACAGCGGTAGCCACCCTCGCACCGGTAATCAAAGCCGAGAATCAGCAGGTCGCTCAAACCCTCACGATCATCTTCGTCCTTAACGGCATCGCTATGTTGCTCTTTCCTGCGATCGGACATGCATTGGATTTGAGTCAGCAGCAATTTGGCATGTGGGCTGCCGTTGCCATTCACGACACCTCTTCCGTCGTGGGCGCAGCCGCCGCCTATGGCGACGAGGCACTCACGACCGCAGCAACATTAAAGATCCTCCGGATTTTGTGGCTCATCCCCGTGATTATCGTGGCGAGCTACTCGATGAAGCGCATCAGCGCTAACGAGATTCGGATACCGCTCTTTGTCGCGGGCTTCATCATAGCCAGTATGATCGGAGGCTACTTCCAGTTTGATGCGGTGATCACTAGCCTATTTTCACTAATCAGCAAGAACCTGTTTGGCCTCGCTCTGTTTCTGATTGGCTCACAAATGTCTCTAGAGTCGCTAAAGACTATCTGCCCTAGGCTGATTGGTATGGCGATTGTCCTTTGGTCGGCGTTGAGCCTCGGCAGCCTTTATTGGGTAACAACGGTCTGAAAAGCCAACCGCTTGAAAACGTTTGTGGTGTGGGAAAGTTTTTCTTTGCCGTTAGTGCGACAAGTGGATGACGAGACAACAGATTTTGGGCAGACTGCCGACTCGATTGTCATCGGCATTACGAAGCGCCGTTATATAAGGTTCGGGAAATACTAAAGGGATTTTTATGGCTCAGTGGGAATGCATCGTTTGTGGTTTAATCTACGACGAGAAAGACGGCTGGCCCGATGACGGCATTGCGCCCGGCACAAAGTGGGCAGATGTACCCGACGACTGGACATGTCCCGATTGCGGTGTTGGCAAAGATGACTTCGAGCTCATTCCCGGCACCGAAGATGAAGCAGAATCTGAGGACGCATCTGCATCGAGTGATACCGGAACCTCGAACCACCCTATCGTCGTCATCGGCTCTGGACTTGCGGCGTATAGCCTGGCGAATGCCATCAAGAAAACCGATCCAGATTCGGCCATAACACTTATCACGCGCGATGGCGGTGAAAACTACTCTAAACCTATGATCTCGACAGGCTTCACCAAAAAATTTAAGCCTGACCAACTGGCTACGCAAACCGCAGACAACATGTCAGACAACTTAGGCGTTACCGTGCGAACACGCACCGAGGTTGCGTCACTTGATACGGCATCAAGTGAAATTGTGCTCTTAACCGGAGAGAGAGTGCCCTACTCGAACCTAGTATTAACGCTCGGTGCCGAGCTAATTCGTCCACCCATGGGTGGGGATGCCGCAGACGAGGTCATGGGTGTTAATGATCTCGACGACTACCGGCGATTCAGAGACACACTAAGTCAGACTGGTGCCAAAAAGGTCGTGGTCATTGGTGCAGGTCTTATTGGCTGTGAGTTCACTAATGATCTTCTCAACGGTGACTTCACAGTCGAAGCTGTCGATCCAATGGATTACTGCCTACCCACGCTATTACCTGAAACCGCGGGACGCGCCGTTCAGCGAGCCCTAGAGGAAAAAGGCGCTCGCTTTCACTTCGGGCCATTGGCAACGGACATCAACCGATCGACAAGCGGCTACGTAGTTTCGCTCGATAACGGCGACAGCATCGAAGCCGATGCGGTTTTATCCGCGGTAGGCGTTCGCCCCAGAACTCAACTTGCCGCGGACGCGGGTATCGAGTGCGGACGAGGCATTAAAACGGACCGCTACCTGCGCACCAGCGTCGAGAATGTCTACGCCATTGGCGACTGTGCCGAAGTAGAGGGCCACGTATTGGTCTATGTCGCTCCGCTCATGGCAGCTGCGCGTGCGCTAGCGGCCACTTTGACAGGCACCCCGACGGAAGTGGCCTATCCCGCCATGCCCGTGACCATTAAAACACCCGCCTGTCCGGTCTGTGTGTCTCCTGTGGCGCGTGATGCCGAGGGTGAGTGGACCATTGAGGCTGACGGACAGGACGTTAAAGCGATGTTCCACAGCCCAGAGGGTGACCTACTTGGCTTTGCACTTACGGG
This sequence comes from uncultured Halieaceae bacterium, assembly GCA_913031575.1. Classification (GTDB taxonomy): domain Bacteria; phylum Pseudomonadota; class Gammaproteobacteria; order Pseudomonadales; family Halieaceae; genus Luminiphilus. The sequence goes on from CAJWEV010000004.1 coordinate 36,377, forward strand.
ACAAGCGGTTAGAGAGCGTATGCCGCTGACCAAGCAGCTTCCTGCCATTCTTTAATTAATCGGCATACCCTGTTAAGGCTCCATTGCGCCTTTTTTAACTCTTATGCGCAGACGTTCTAACAGGCTTCAACCAAACCAGCGGCACCCTGGCCTCCCCCAACGCACATCGTAACGACACCATAGCGACCACCGGTGCGTTTCAGCTCACGTAAGACGCGACCTACCATCCGCGACCCAGTCATGCCGAAGGGGTGACCAATAGCAATACTGCCGCCATTGACATTGTACTTAGCATTGTCGATGTCGAGGAGGTCCCGGCAGTAGACACATTGCGATGCAAAAGCCTCGTTTAGCTCCCAAAGATCAATATCGTCCTGACTAAGACCTGCATGCTTGAGGAGCTTTGGAATCGCAAATACGGGACCGATTCCCATCTCGTCCGGTTCACAGCCGGCAGTCACAAAGCCACGAAAATAGCCTAGTGGCTCGACACCCAAATGTTCTGCGCGCTCTGCGCTCATAAGAAGAGTCATTGAAGCACCATCGCTCAATTGCGACGAGTTACCAGCGGTAACACTGCCACCTTCTTCAAACGCAGGTTTGAGCAGGGAGAGTCCATCGAGCGTAGTATCGACGCGATTGCACTCGTCGCGATCCACCATCACGTCCTTGAATGTCTCGTCTCCTGTTTCCTTGTTGACCAGCTTCATGGTGGCGGACATCGGTATGATCTCTTCTTGAATGACACCAGCATCGACGGCCTGTGCGTAACGCTGCTGGCTCTGAAGCGCATATTCATCTTGAGACTCACGGGTAACGTTGTATCGACGGGCTACCACTTCAGCCGTATTACCCATCTGCATGAATATCTCAGGCTTTTTCTCGAGCAGCGAGCAGTTCTGCTGGTACTTCCCCTCCTCTTGGCGCATGCGCATCGAGATAGACTCTGCGCCGCCGGCCATCATGACATCGGTGTAACCCGAACCAATTTGATTTGCTGCCATTGCGACCGCCTGGAGTCCCGAGGCACAGAAACGATTCACTGTGGTACCACTCGCCTCGATCGGTAGCCTCGACAGAACTGAGGCCATGCGTGCAAGATTGCCACCTTGCTCACCCGACTGATTTGCGGCGCCTAAGATGATATCTTCGACCTCGTCTGGATCAAATTGCGGGTTTCGATCGATCAGTGCATTGATCAAAAAGGCCGCCATATCGTCGGAGCGCGTCCAGTTAAAACTCCCGCGAAATGACTTCGCTAAGCCAGTGCGAACGCTATCTACTATCACTACATCTCTCATATCTAATTCCTTCATGCTGGTAAACTGGCTCTAGTTGTCTTTCAGTCTAACGCCAAACCTTATCTCATCTTCACATTCACGACGTCTTTCCAATTGAGCTATTAAGCATTAAGTCAAATTCGCTTATATTGATCCTGCCACCTATATCTGTGAGCTTACAGTCTCTCAATTATCACAAACGATGCCTTTAGATTCCGTTGGCATAGGATGATCGAACACTCACTGCAAAGGCTTTCTGTTGCCTGCAATAGAACAGAGCCGCGGCTTCAATTGCCTTCAAGCTTATTAGCCGCCGCCATCGACTTTGCATCGAACCCATTCAATTTATCTCCCGACAGCAGGTCATTATGCGCGTGAGCAAAGTGATGCCAAGCAAACGCTGCCTCCATACCTTGCCGCTTGCCCTGAAGGTCCTCGACGTTATTGATCGCCTGTTTTGTCAGAGCTAGACCAAGGCGCGGCATCGCAGCAATCCTATTAGCGAGTTCAGTGACATCATCTATTAGGGTGTCCCTAGAGCTAATCTGATTAACCATACCCATTTGGTAAGCCCGCTCGGCACCCATTTTGTTGCCTGTAAATAAAAACTCTTTTGCGATGCGCGGATTAAGCTCGTAGGGATGTGCAAAATACTCGACGCCTGGAACCCCCATTCGGACCACGGGGTCAGAAAAATACGCGTCGTCTGTGGCAACAATCAAATCACAAATCCAGGCAAGCATCAGGCCGCCAGCGATACAAGCACCTTGCACCGCGGCAATTGTGGGTTTGGGAATATCGCGCCACCGACGACACATCCCGAGATAGGCCTCCGCTTCTCGGACGTAAAGAAACTCGCCACCTGACTTATTTGTGTGGTCATACCAACTGGTGACGCGATCCTGAGTACAATTCAAATCCTGTCCCGGTGTGCCTATATCATGCCCGGCTGAGAAATGCTTTCCCTCACCGCGCAGCACTATCACTTTAACATCGTCATCAGCGACCGCCTTCATGAAAGCGGCATCCAGCTGATAGGTCATACGACTATTCTGAGCATTGCCATACTTGGGCCGATTCATAGAGATCCATGCAATTTCGCCAGCAAACTCGCATGTGACAGTACTTCCCTCGTCATCATGATCACTTCTCGTATCGCTCATATTCTTCTCCTTTTCGGCGCACTGCATCCTGGGGGGTCGCTTATAATCTATATGGTCCAAATATTGACGGGATCTGATTACGATCTTATGCGAAAACAATGATGGGTTGGAGCATCGTTCTCACGGATCTAGTCTGTTTTCATAGTCCCAAACCACAAGAGTTGGTGCATTTTGGGTACCATAATTACGAGGTGAACCTTAACAATCCGCTACCGACTGGTTACCGGAGATGGTTCAACAACCCCTAGCATCTAGCAAACCACATGGCGTCAGCACGAATTGTTTCAATAATGCAGCGTCTAAAGTTATTTTTAGAACGACTCACCTTTGGGTGGCCTTGCTACCATTCTAAGAACAACTATCGACGCAGCAGTCTGACACTTTCCTAGTTCTACTCCTAGGTACTCAACACCATTTAGACACGGGGTGGGTTAGACTTGCACTTCATGTAATGAAGTATCCCATACCCACGGCCACGAACCGCGCTTCTACATACTGGAATCCACGATGAGCGAAAGTGAGGCTAGCAAGCTTTTGGCGATAAGAAGGTTAATTGCACCGATACTAATACTGGCAGTTTCTAGTGGGATTTTTGTTGCTCTGATTAATAACCAGCCTACACTGAAAACGACCGCGAAAAGGCCGGTTCCCGTCGCGGTAAGGGCACTCAATATCAACCTTGCCCCAATGCAACTCAGCGTCAGCTCTGAAGGTAATGTCCAGCCTAGTGTAGAGACAAAGCTCGTTGCGCAAGTGGCCGGCGAAGTCATCACACTTTCTCCAAGCCTTGTCGCTGGTGGGGACTTCAGCAAAGGGGATATTTTGCTGAATTTAGATCCGCGAGACTATGAAATTGCACTTGCGAGATCCCACGCCGCAATGTCACGCGCGCAAGCAGAGCAGCTGTTTGCCGCTGAGGACGCTGCGCGCATTCGATCACTGTACGCTGAAGAGTTGGCGAGCATTGCACAACTGCAGAGTGCCCAGCGCATACTAGCGGTTGCTGACGCCGCATTGGATGACGCAGCCGCAATGGTGCAACGAGCAAAAGTCGACCTCGCGCGGACAGTATTCAGAGCGCCCTTCAATGGTCGCGTTCGCACAGAGAACGTGGATGTTGGCCAGTTCCTATCCACAGGAGCCGTGATTGCTACCTTGTATGATACCGATCGACTCCAAGTTCGCCTTCCTCTGGCAGATGCGCAACTCGCTTATCTAGACCCGAGCTACGCGCAGACCGGACTGGCTGGCGAAGAACCGGCTGATGTCACCCTAAGCGCCAACTTTGCCGGAGACAGGCAATCATGGTCGGCCAAGTTACTCCGAACGGAAGGCGATATCTCAACAAAAAGTCGCTTTTTACATGTCATCGTAGAAGTTACCGAGACGGTTAACAGTAATGGCGTCCGCTTGCCCGTCGGGCTATTCGTTGACGCCGTTATAACAGGTAGGACCGTCGATAATTTGGTCTCCGTGCCTCGGACCGCCCTACGGCCTGATAATTCGGTGATGGTTATTGACGACGATAATCAGCTTCACTACCGCGATGTTTCCGTGTTCAAGCTCTCTGATAGAGATGTGCTCATTTCTGGGGGACTTGCCTCGGGAGAGCGCATCAGCATCTCTCCACTGCAGTTTGTGGTTGAGGGTATGCCAGTCGCAGTCATCGACTGAGGACCGCCAATGCCGAAGCTCATAGCATGGTTTGTCGATAACCCCGTTGCCGCCAACCTTTTGATGTTCATCCTTATTGCCTCAGGGTTACTGGCGCTTAACGATGTGCGCAAGGAAGAGTTTCCAAACGTCGAATCACCCGTCGTCATGGTCACTGTCCCCTACTTAGGTGCGGCACCAGCCGAGGTAGAGACAGGTGTCTGCGCGCGCATTGAAGAATCAATCGACAGCATTGAAAACATTGTAAAAGTTAAAACGACTGCAGCGGAAGGTCAGTGTAGTGTCGCCGTTGAGCTAGAAATGGACGCGGATCAAGCCAAGGCGCTTGACGACATCAAGGCTCAGGTCAACGCCATCTCGACCTTTCCTGCCAATACGGAGCGCCCCATTGTCTCGCAGGTCACGATGCGTAGCCTTGTGGCTCAGATTGCAGTGCATGGCGATACAGACGAGCGTTCACTTAAGAACATCACCGAGTCGATCCGTAGGGATCTGCTCGAACTCCCCGAGGTCAGCCTTGTCGAGACGCTTTACATGCGTGCGGATGAGATCTCGGTCGAAATATCTGAAGCCACACTTCGCAGGCACCAACTCACATTGGACCAAGTTGCGCACGCCATTCGAAGTTCAAGCATCGATATACCCGGCGGTTCTGTTAAGGCCGACGCTGGTGAAATTCGCCTGCGGAGTACCGGTCAGCGCTACATGGGCGAAGAGCTGGAAAGCGTTGTAGTTGCGCTCGAGCCAGGTGGTGGTCGTCTGCTACTCAGAGATATCGCAACGATTGTCGATGGTTTTGAGGATATTGACCAATATAGCGAATTCAATGGCGAGCAAGCCATGATGATTAAAATTTCGCGTATCGGTAGCGACGACGCCATTGAAATTTCGGAAGCTGTTGTCGCATACGTTCAGAGCAAAGAGCAGGAACTTCCGGAGGGTATCCACTTCACGATGTGGAATAACGAAGCCGATGAGCTCGTCGGGCGACTCGGAACCATGATCAATAATGCGGTCGGCGGTCTGTTGCTCGTTATTATCAGCCTATCGCTGTTTCTCCGGGTACGACTCGCACTTTGGGTTAGTGCAGGCATTCCCGTTGCCGTTTTTGGCGCCCTCGCCCTCTTCCCTAGTGCGGGCTTGAGCATCAGTACCCTGTCCCTCATGGGTCTTCTGCTGTCATTGGGGGTGGTCGTTGACGATGCAATTGTGGTCGGTGAGCGAATCTACACCAAGGAGCAAGAAGGGCTTAATTCACGAACAGCCGCCATTGTGGGCACAAGTGAAGTTGCCGTGCCGGTCTTCTTTGGTGTTCTTACAACAATTGCCGCGTTCATGCCTCTGCTCAATGTGGACAGTAATCTGGGACAATTCTTTGTCTCGATTGGTGGTACCGTCGTGCTGTGTCTGGTCTTCAGCATCGTCGAGTCACAGTTGATCTTGCCCTCCCACCTCGCCCACCGCAGTCAGAAACGAAAACTGTCGGGATTTAGTCTGCGATGGGAGGCTTTTCAGGATCGAATTGCAGGTTCGCTGCAAGGTTTCGCGACACATCGCTATAAGCAATGGATCGAGTGGGGCATCGATAACCGCTACACAGCGCTATCTATCGCCCTCGCTATGATGGTCATCATGGGTGGTTTAATGGCAAGTGGCCGTGTCGTTTTCCAGTTTTTCCCAGCCGTTGCAGGAAATAATGTGGTCGCTCGCGTGGTCATGCCTGAGGGCTATCCTCTGGCGGGCACGCAAGCCGTTCTCGAGAAGATTCAGGCGTCCGCGGCCGAGACTCGACGAAGAGTAGATGCCCAGCGTGATGACGGCAAATCAGCATTCAAAAACGAGCTTTCCTCGGTGGGTGTCAGCATTAGTCAGGGCGCTATCGTGATGGTAGGCGCCACAGGCTCTAACGTTGCAGAAGTCTCTTTGAATCTTGTTCCCTATCGTGAGCGGGGCGGGATGACGCCTCAAGAGGTGGTAAGTCTATGGCGGGATTTGACCCCCCCCATTCCGGATGTGGTGGAGCTCAGCTTCTCGGCGGACGCCATCTCTATGGGCGCCGATATTGATCTTGAACTTCGCGGGAGAGATATCGAGCAGCTTGGACGCGCTGCCAATGATTTGACCAACACGCTCGCAAGTTACGGTGGACTTTATGACATAAGTAGCGGCCACCGGTCCGGCAAACGCGAGCTCGCATTGAGGATCCTGCCCGAGGCTGAGGCTCTGGGCCTGACTCAGTCAGATCTTGGCAATCAGGTCCGAGACGCGTTTTATGGACGGGAAGCTCAGCGCATACAGCGAGGCCGCGACGATGTCCGTGTGATGGTACGCTTCCCTCAGGTTGATCGTCGCTCTTTGGCGAGTCTTGAGACAATGACCATTCGTCTTCCTGACGGTACCGAGGTCCCTGCCCTGTCTGTCGCCGAAATAACGCCTACTCTCGGTAACTCGACCATTAACCGAACCGACGGACAGCGGACTGTTAACATTATTGCGTCAGCGGACCGGGGAGTTGCACCACCGGAAAGCATCCTTGTTGAGTTGTTCAGAAAACACATACCGAAATTGATGGAAGACTTTCCCGAAATCACCGTGTCGCAGGCAGGTGAAGCCGAGGAGCGAACGCGAGCCTTAAGTGGCCTTGTAAGCGCCAGCCTCATCGCACTCATGGTCATCTATACCTTGCTCGCAATCCCACTTAAGTCCTACTTACAGCCGTTCGTGGTCATGGCCAGTATCCCATTTGGTTTCATCGGGGCCATTCTCGGGCACCAGATCATGAACTATGACCTAGTATTCTTCTCGTTACTTGGAATGATCGCACTCGCTGGCGTCGTCATTAACTCGAGCCTGGTGCTAGTCGACTTTATTAATCGTAATCGGAGACTGCACGGTATGGGTCTCAGAGAGGCTGTTATCGACTCGGGTATGTCCCGATTCCGGCCTATTTTCCTGACATCGGTCACCACGTTCATGGGCTTGATGCCGCTAATGGTTACGCGTGACTTTGATACGGCGCCCTTTGTACCACTCGCCGTTTCACTTGGATTTGGTGTTGTGTTCTCGACGGCAGTGACCCTGGTGCTAATACCAGCCCTATACGTCATTCTCGAAGACTTCCTCTCATTATTCCGCGGCGAGGCGCAGTCAAACTCCGAGCCAGAAGAAGCTGCTTTACCTGCTGAGAGTTAGGGTTTGCCGCTCAACAACGTATCGAGCGCCTCATACGCCATATCAATGCCGAAACAGCGCGGTTCAGTCGCGGCCAGCGCCTCGGCTGTTTGATAAAAAGAAGGCGCCCCGACGGCAATGACTGCCACACGCTGACCATAATGTAAGCGCTCTGCATTGATGGGGGTCGACGTCTCCGCATCCACAATGATAATGAGGTCCGGTACCATGGCGAGTGGCTGTTCATTCACAGTTGCCACCAAATATTCATTCTTTATGGTGATTGAACAGACGCGTTGAGGATCATCAAAATCTTCAATAGACAAATCACCCATATCGTAACCACCCACCGTACGCGTGGTCTTCGAAGAGACCTTTCCGGCGAATATCTTATGAACGCTGCCATAGACGGATTTGGCGAAGAGCGATCGCAGTGCGGGTAAGACATCATCAATCGGACCACGCTGTTCCCTTAATAGTCGGCCCAGCTTGATTGAGAAACTGACCGTTGAAGGTATGACTGACGCTTTAATTTGTGCGCCAAACATGGGGTGCTCGGCGACCGTAATCATGCCTCCTGCCGCGGCAGCAAAGGCGCGGATGTGGTACTCATAGGTAGTTGTGTCAGACGTTTCAAAGACAGCGGTATTGCCAGCGTAATCAATCGCCATTGCCGGCGTCGGTTTCACGCCAGCGATGGCATAACTCATCATTTGCGCCTCCGGAAAGGCCCGACCCATGCCATCACCGTCGACCACCGGTAATCCGCGCGCAGCGGCCGCCATGAGTGGCATCAGTGAGTTACCACCACCTATCTCAAACGACGCAACCGCCGTAAGACGACGTCCAACTAGCTCCTCATAGCGATCGAGCACTTTCGAGGTCTCATCCACCGACGGTAATAGCTCGAGCGATACAGTTGGAGCGCCTACGCAACCGACGGGAACAACAAAGGCATCATCATTGAGCGACTGAGCTTCAATCAGTGTCACTCCACCCGTTTGCGCTAGGGTCTCTTTTGCTATAAGAGTTGGTAAATACGGGTCACCACCGCCACCGGTCGCGAGGAAAACGGCACCGAGGGAGAGATCATCAATATCAGATGCGGTTATTTTCATCGGGTAAATTTCATGAAGAAGCACCCTCACTCCTCGCGAGATCACCGACGACGCTCACCCGTATAAGCGAGGTTTCTGTAGCCATGTAAGGGATATCGACTTCTTCAACGTTAACGATTTTGATCGTTGCAGAGCTGGCCCCGGCGGTCACTGCTCTTTCCGATGCTATGCCAGTCAGCTTTTTAATCACGATCTCACGGCTATCCGCACCAGCGACGCGCAAGCCCTCGGCTTCCCCACTCACCTGCGCAATGGAGGCGCCAATGGCATTCGCGACATCCGCATTATCAGGGCGTACAATGGGGCAACCTGCCAATGTGTCGCCCGGGATTAGCAGAGCCCCTCCACCAACAAGGATCACAGGCAACAGAGCCCCACCCGGCTTCATCAGATCAACCGCTGCCGCCAGCTTTTTGACGATCAATGAATCAACCGCATGACACACCTCTGCTTCCACTGGCTTGGATTGCGATGCATCGTGAATCGCAAGCCGCCCCTGTGATATGGCCACGTCGGTAAGGGTCATTTCGGACCCGCCAAAACAAAGCGCTTTTTGACGTAGGTTGCGGGCGACGGACTGAGGTCCAAAACTTCGTCCATCAGGGCCAATCAAACTGCCACCGCCCAGACCTATGGCAATGACGTCAGGCATCCGAAAGTTCGTCCGCGCGCCGCCCACGTCAATGACGAGGTTGGACTGCCGAGGAAACCCATTTTTGAGGACACCAATATCGGAAGTGGTGCCTCCTACATCAATGACGATAGCGTCAGCTAATCCTGTCAGCGCCCACGCACCCCTGATGGAATTTGTTGGTCCGGAGGCAAAGGTCAGCGCTGGGAATTGCCGCACACGCTCAAGATCGATCAGTGTTCCATCGTTCTGGCTAACGTAAACAGGGCACTGAAGCCCGAAGGCTTTGCTTGATTCGACCAATGCATTCGCGACGCGGTCAGCGAAGTCCAGAAGTGATGCATTTAAAATACTCGCGTTCTCTCGCTCGATCAGACCCAGTCCACCCATATCATGTGATGCACAGACCCTGACGCCGGGCAGTGACTCAGCCAAGCGCGCCGTCAATTGATCCTCTTGCTCAGGTTGGGTGGGCGAGAAGGCACAGGAAATGACCACTGCCGCGGGCTGTGTATCAGATAGTGCTTGGGTCAGCTCAGAAAGCTCACGCTCCCGCAGCTCAGATAGCGGGCGTCCGTTATAGAGGTGTCCACCGTGAATTAAATAGCTGCCACCATCCGTAGCCTCGGTGAGGTCCTGAGGCCAGTCGGCACGAGGCATAAGACCTCGACCTGCCGGCAAGCATACTCGGACCGCCGCAACTTTCGACAGTTGCTTTCGCTCGACTACCGCATTGGTGAACTGGGTTGTTCCAATGGTCAGGAGATCAACCTTCGATGGACTGTACCCCTGTAAGAGGGAAGACAACGCCGCTTCGATTCCAGAGGTCACATCTTCAGTGGTCGTTGCCTTTACCCCGGCAATAACCTGACTACCATCCATCAGGACAGCATCGGTATGGGTGCCACCAACATCCAAGCCAATACGCATCTTATTGACGCACCCAGCCAAGCCGCGCAGCAATCCAGTAGAGCACTGCCGCCGTCAGCATGGCATCCAGTGCCGCCACTCGGGTCAGACTGCCAATAAAGCCCTCCGATGCGGTAAGGGCAACGGCAGCGCCCACTAACCACGCCAGTAAACCCCAGCGATTGATCGGCTGATTGTCCTCGACCTCAGTGACCCGATAAGCCTCCGGTCGAGCAATAAAGTGATCAACAATAATTACGCCGGCCACGGGGATAAAAATGACTGACAGATAAAAGAGAAAGGTCACAAAACTATCGAGAATATTAAGGAGACCTGCCGTCACACCAGTGACACCCAGAACAACCGTAACGGTGCGTGCCGATAAACTGGGCAACGAAGCGGTGACCCCTAAGACCGCGCTGTAAAGGTTAAGTGCATTGAGTACCCACGAGCCCGCGATAATAATGATGAAGGCCCCAAGCCCTAAACCAAGGGTTAGCATAATGCTAATAATGTCTTGCGTTTCCAGCACCATCGCTGCGCTCGCCGCCACCCACATAACAAAGGGCTGCGCGATCATGAAACTGGTGCCACTGGTCAGCAAGGCCCCGCCGGAAGTGCGCAGAAACCGCGTTATATCGGGCATAATGATGGAGCCAATTACAATTGAGCCTACTATGGCCGAAATACCGTCGCCCAGGCTCATCTCAGCCCCAGACGTCGCCACTAAGGGCGCCGTTTGATTTGTTGCTGTGACCAACAGGGCCAGGGCAACGAAGGCCAGCACGGGAATCATGAGCGTCGATACCAGGTTAATCGCCCGAAACCCAATGATGGTTGTCAAAGTAATCAAGAGACTCGCCATGATAGTCACTAATAGCTCTGGTGGGATGACGCCAAATAGCTCTTCAGACAGACCAGCAAGGGCAAGCCCAAAAAGATTGAGGTTGATACCAAACCAGCCCAGTAAAGAGATGGAGAACATAAGATTCACAATGCGCGCTCCAACATCTCCAAAGGCGAGACGAACCAGTAAGTAAGAGTTAAAGCCGGTTCTTGCACCAATTGAGCCCATTAACCACCCAATAAGAAAAATAACCAGTGCGCCGCCCAAAATAGCCGCCAAAGTAAGATCTGGACCTACCCCATTCGACACTTCGATGCCCGCGATGAATGTGGGCAGCGAGAACGACACCACCGACGCCACGGCGGCCACCCGGAATGACGCCACACGCGCGTCAGTTGGGACTGCGTGAGTCGAAAATTCATCCTGCTCGGGAAGACTACTCATGGTCGCTCTTTGTCATCGTATCAGCGTTCTTGCGCGCAGATTCAATGAACCCAGCCCAGAACTGGGTCAAATGTCAGCTCAACTAAGGGTTTTTAATGCTGGATTTGACCCAAAGGGCACGGTTCAAAACGTGCATGAAATACCTGTGCACCATCATGCGTTTCGCCGTCACGTGTGGCAACAAAAAAGCAGATGCTTTAAGGACATTTTTGAGGTAAAAAAAAGCCCGCAGTTTGAGCTGCGGGCTGTTGATTTAATAAGTAGTCCTTACATTGAGTAGGAGAGACCCAAAACGAAGGTGCGACCACGCGGGCCAACTGGCCATGCGAACTGAGTCGCATAAGGCTCCTCGTCAGTGATGTTGTTAATCGCCGCAAAGAACGACAACTCATCGCTGTAGCGGTAGTTAGCGTTCAAGTCAGTGATGACGACTGAGTCGAAGAATCCGGCGTCACCATAGAGTGCCTGGTTGTCACCCAAACCGAGAACTTCCTCGATTTCGTCAACACCCTGCTTACTCTGGTAAATGCTCTGCATTCCAACGGTCAGCGCACCATACTCAACTGAAGCACCGAACGACGCCGTTGTCTTCGGACGCTGAATTTCCTGAATTTCAGGGTCAACATCAGACGCATCAAGCGGGTTAAAGAAGCGGTTCAGCTGATCCTGATGCGATCCAGTCAAACGTAGACGGAAGAAGTAATCTTCAACCGCAAACTCGTAAGATGCCGACACATCAAAACCTTCCGCTTCAAGATTCGCGAAGTTGATTTGTCCGGTCTCTAGGAAATTCAAACCACCATCCGCACGACGCGTGAACGCGTTACAAAAGCCTAGGCTTGGATAGTTGGTTGAGTCGTAACAACCTTTAAGGATGTCACCCGCACTAACGGCCGAGATTGCATCCTCGATAGCGACGTCCCAGTAGTCTACTGTGACAGTCAGGCCTTCGATGAAGCTAGGCGTCAGAACCACGCCAATGGTATCGGTATCCGCAGTTTCTACACCCAGATTGGGGTTACCACCTGACACACCATTAAAACGCGCTGTCAGTGGGTTAGCCCACGCGTACTCGCCAGCTTCGTTGTAGATAGCAGAGTTCGCTACACCAATCGCCTGAAGTGCTGCCGCACAGTTTGCCTCTCGAACCGAAGAACCTTCGTTGATTCGCAGCGCGTCACAAGGATCTTCGTTCTTGTTAATGAAGATTGGCAGTCGTGGGTCATATAGCTCAGAGATGTTTGGTGCTCGTACAGCCTCAGAGGTTGTATAGCGGAAACGGATCTCATCAATCGGCGCCCATGTCGCACCAACCTTCCATGAAGTTGCTTCACCCAGCGTCGAATAATCCGCCTGTCGAACCGCCGCATCTACAGTCAACTCGCGTGCGAACGAGCGATCAGCGAAGATGGGAAGACGAATTTCTGCAAACACATCAGTCACATCGTAATCCCCCGATGTGTTGAACTGTTGGGTGTTATCGAATGACGTGAAGCCAAACAACCATGGAGACACCTCACTAACCTGCACGCCGGGCGTAAAGGATGTTCCCGCTGGCAGGATCCCGAGCGTCAATGGATCCAAGCGGTTGTCGCTTGACTCATCGCGGTACTCGATTCCCGCTGCGTAGCCGATAGGGCCATCTAAGAGACCACCTAGCACGTCAAAAGAACCCACCGCCGTAACGTTCAAAACAAACTGCTCAACTTCGAGCTCATCAGTTAGCCGCTCAGTGACGAAATCTTGCGCCTCTGGGCTAGCAGCATAAGAGCCAAATGGATTGAGGGGCTGACACTGGCCGTCACCAGGAGTGAAGGTATAGTAACGGTCGCTATAGAAGCTTCCCTCAGTGTAGCCGTTTGCCCATGCGAAGTAGTCAATGGGGTATGCAGCTGTTGGATCGAGGTCTGAACGACAAACAGGGTTACCGTTTGCATCCGCAACTGTGTCCATTGCTGCGTAGAAACGATCAAGCAAAATGCTTGTTGACTCAGATTTCTGTTCAAAGATGCCCTGATTTACAGAGAATTCGACCATGTGGTCTTCACTTGGCTGCCACTCGAGTCCTGCTACTACACGTGTTGTTTCACGCGTGTACTCAGATCCATCCTCGTGCCAGTCAAGTGCGTCTTTTGTGAAGATAAGGTAGCCAACCTGGTCCATAACAGGCTGAAGTGCAGCCGGCAAATACGGATTATCAGCCGTGATCTCGAGGGTATCAAAGAAGCCGTCGTACTCCAAAAACGTATTTGACTCAGCTTTCACGTACTTAGTTTCTAAGAAACCTTTCAAAGTATCGCTGAATTCATAGCTCACATTGAAATTCACAACCTGACGGTCAGTCTCAGGGTACAGCGTGTCGCGGTTGTGCCTGGCGAACGCACCGTCACCGCCAGTACCGAACAGACCATCAATTAGCACGCCATCTTGGTTGACGCGAACACTGCCGTCTGGGTTAGTCAGCCAGCAACCAGCGAGGAAGCCCACTCGACCACCCTCTGATTCCTGACAGTCAGCAATACCATTGCCGTTGATGTCGACGTAGATGTCGCCACGACCACCAAATCCAGGAGCGATTGAACCCTCGTGCGACGTCAACCAATATCGAGCGTCACTCACGACGGCTCGAGGTGGTCCGTCGGGGTCGGGATTGTTCAGCGTTAATGCGATACCGTTGTCACGCGACCACGAGCGCTCGCCAGTAAGAATACCGGCGTCATCCTCGGCACTAAGAGTCAGCACAGCATTACCGCGACCATCCGCAAAGTTGGTGCCCCATGCAATATCGAGAACCGTGGTTTCACCAGCACCACGCTCAGGACGACCCGCCGACAGATCGATCTGCAAACCTTCGAAGTCGTCTTTCAGAATGAAGTTCACAACACCGGTTACCGCGTCAGCACCGTAAACCGCTGATGCACCACCCGTTGTCACCTCAACGCTCTTGACCAAGGCGCGAGGAATCGAGCCTACATCAACCGCCTGTGAACCGCGGAAACCGGCCACGTGACGGCGGCCATTAACCAGGGTCAAGGTTCGCGAACCACCCAAACCACGAAGGTTGAGGCTGTTTGCACCAGTTGATGAGTTCTCTGCAGTAAGCGAAGAAACAAGTGCTGGGATATCAGCGACGATATCGGCAATATTAATTTCACCCGAGTTACGGATGTCTTCCTCAGATACCGCCTGAATGGGTACTGAAGAGATGGCATTAGAGTCAACAGGAATGCGGGATCCCGTAACGATGACTTCTTCCAAATCTTCCTGGGCTGAAACCACGGGTGCTGCTGTGGCAACGGCGACTACCAATGCTGCCAGTGCAAACCCGGGCTTCCGAGAGAATGACTTGTTCATCTTAGCGTCCTTTCTTGGTTTATGTCCTAGATCCATCCATACGGGTGGATCGCACATTTTCTTTAATTATATGGCACAAACGTGCCGGCGTTACAGCTCGCACCTTGCAGTATATAGCTGTGCGCAAATGTGACAAGCTAAGGGCGCACCAACAGAAAAATTACCAATAAAAACAATGCTTTGTATTTTTTCGTACTTATGGAACTTCGACTAAAAGCCCCAAATTGGTGAAGTTGCGTTGAACCATGCACCGAGTTGGTGCCAACTAGCTTATGTGCACGCTTCTGTTTAAAGCGGTGTACAAGGTCTTCAAAAGCCTTCTGCGGCGGCGGATAACAGTGTCAAACAGGCCACCGCACGCTCCCCCGCGGTCTGCGGAACGAAGATGTGATCGTGATAAAAACCCGCAACCACATTGGCGCTAATCGCCTCGGAAGCGAGGGCTTGTGACACCGCAGCAGTGAGCCCCACCGCCTCTAAGCTCGAGTGGATATTAAGCGTAATGCGCGCCATGGACTCACTGCAGACATCGAACTCCGCGGCTCTTTCCCACGGGATAATCAGGGTCGTGCCTTCAGTCTCCCGAAACGTCGCTAGTGCGTGCTCCGCCACATACTCGCTCGAGACTTCATCCACCGACACGAAGGCCCAGATCTGATCATCCAGCGACGGTGACATCTGCGCAATCAAGGTCAACAGATCGGACTCGCCCGTGCTTCCGCCTTCGCTCGTAATCATTTTCGACAATCCTGATGAAACCAGACCCAACCCTAACACGTGGGGCGCGACTAACCACGCGATGGCTTGACCTCTTCGGTCTTGTGTTTACTTAGCCCCTGTTGGTGGGCGGCTACTGATTGGACGTTGACGAGCTCGCCATTGCCAGTCGGCGTAGACGCGACTCGCAAAGTCAGAGAAGCTGTCACACTATTACCGACCATCAGCCGGCCGACAAAGTCGACCATGTTTGGAGGAAGCTCATGAAAAAATTAGCTGCGGTACTGTTGATCACCGTCTCGTCCAATATCGGCTCAGGAGCCCTTGCAGATGACCATTCAAAGCCAACGAATAAAGCAGCGGCGGTACTCGACCAAACGATCGCTGACGGAAGACTCAACTTTGCCGTAGCTGCGGTGGGTAATGCGGGGGGACAGATCTGGTCCCATGCAGCAGGGTATCAGGACGCGGAGAAAACCAACGTCGCAAGCCCCGACAACATTATCCAGATTGCCTCGATGACCAAGCTTGTCACCACCATTGCGGCGCTAAAGCTTATGGAGCAAGGTAAACTTAACCTAGACGTCCCAATCTCTGCCTATGTACCTGAACTCAATGATCTGCAGGTACTCAAAGGCTTCGGAACAGACGAAACCCCTATTTTCGAGACAGCAAAACGCGCACCAACAGCACGCGAGCTCATGACCCATACCGCGGGCTATGTGTACGAGATTTGGAATGCGAACGCGCTCAAAGGCGCTCAACTAGGCGTTACTCCCAGCCTCTTGGGTGAGGGTAACTACCTCGAAGCACCCCTCGCTTTTCAGCCCGGCACTGCCTGGGAGTATGGCATCAATACAGACTGGCTGGGTGTCTTGGTGGAGCGTCTTTCCGGTCAACGCCTCGCGAATTATTTTGATGACAACATCTTCATGCCGCTGAGTATGACCGACACCTTTTATGAATTGCCTGCAGACAAGCTCGACCGATCAGTAACGATGATGGCGCGTGCTGCAGAGGGTCTTGTGAAGCTACCCGGCTTCCAACCCATACCCAGAAAGAGAGGCAGCATGCCTCACTACTCAGGTGGTGGTGGTCTCTCCTCCACAGTCAAAGACTACGGTCGGGTTCTTCAAATGCTGCTGAACGGTGGGTCGCTCGATGGAAAAACTCTTCTTAAAGCCGAAACGGTCGACACCATGTTCCAGAACAATATTGGCAACATCCAACCACTTGCGCTTTCATCCGTCATGCCGATCCTCAGTAACACCGCCGATATGAGCTTTGGAAATAAGGTGGCGTTTGGTCTGGGATTACTGCTCCATACAGACGGTATTGATGGCGGGCGAAAAGCGAATGCGGGCTCGTGGGCAGGACTGTTTAACTCGTATTACTGGGTAGACCGCGAGGCGGGCATCTACGGCATCTTCGGGACACAGGTTTTACCTTTCTACGATGGGGTTGCCATCGAGACTTTGCTCGAGTTTGAGCAGGCGGTTTACTAAAAACTGACCTCTAGAATGAGACGAGGGGCGCGCCCCTAGTTCATGTATCACTCGATCATAAAAGCGCTATCAGTCGAACATCTCAGCGGCATCAGGGGCCATCTGGTTCGATATGTGGTTAAAGATTGAGAGAAGCTCGCCGTTCAAAGTCTCAAAGTCCTTCACCGGACTTCGAGTAAATCACCCAAATCTTCCTGTACCCCTCAGTTTCCCAAATACCTGTCCACTCCCTAGGGATGGTGACCGCTTCGCCCGCATTGATGGTCATTTGACTCCCATCATCAGATGTAAGTGTGACGCTGCCTTCTAGGAACAACATGAATTCGTCAACGCCGTAGGGTTCAGTGATCTCAAAACGTGACTTCCCCGCCTTGTACATACCTGAGGCGAACTTGCCGTCGGAGGATTTCAGCGAAGTGATGTCGAGAATGTTGCCGGTCGGCGTCTCAGTGATGATGGTCTTAGGGTTATCAAAGGCTTTACCCGCCAAATCGGCAGTCGTCAGCTTGGCGGGGTAAACCGCTTCGGCGGCTACGAGGGCACCGGAACCCAACAAGCAAATTGATGCCGTAAGCTTTTTCAAATAGCGGCTCATCCAAACATCGTCGCTAGCTCTTGTCTTCATCATCAGTTCCAACTCCTCTGTTTCCAAAACTCACTATTTATCATTTAGCTGCGGGCCCGTGCGCTATGAAATCTTTCGTGACTTCTCCGAATATCGGCGCTTTCCCCAATTCAATAGGTCTATTTCATGAACCCCTAGCTTTTAGCGCTTAGCCAACTGAATCTGCTCATGGACAGCGCGATGAGCCGCATCGACTGCTCCATCCACATAGGCATGAGCTTCTGAGTCGGAGTTGGCGATACTAATGCGCCCAATTTGCGCGCGTCCCGCAATATGCGGTCCGTTGTATCGGTTGTAACTCGGATTGACCCCAATACCCTCGAATTCGTAAGCATAGCCATGCGGCCAACGATTAAGCGTAATGCCGGCCATGTCACGCTCTACATCAAAACCATGGGGCCCCAACATGCCATCGAAGTGTTGGATGATGTCGTCTTCAAAGTCCTGAAAAGACATTTCGAGCAGTTGCATGCGCCCTGCCCGATATTGATCCATGGCGGGCAGACCTCTGGCTGTCGGTGAATACCACGCTGTAACGACAATCGGCCGATCAGTCTCTTGAGTGTATTCGTAGTCACCGATGCTGACCGGGTAGTCCAAATGCAAATACTTGAAATACACATCACCAGGCGAATAGAACATGTAATGCCCTGCGTGCTTAAACGACTGCCAGTTTCGGAGTGCGAAGGTGCCCAGTACGAAAGGAATCTTGGTGGACTGACCGAGCGCCTCAGTTTGAGCCTCACTCGCCTCGGGACAGAGGTGCGGGATAATTTGGTTATAGCAGGCCATGACCGTGTGTTTAGCCCGCACCCGGTAGGTTTTGCCGCCGTTGACGTAAGCGACATCGACGTATTTCCCATCAGGCGTGTTCCGCGCTCTGACCACGGTACTGTTAAGACGAATCTTGACCTTATTATCAGGTCTGTCTAACCGACTGTAATCAGCTTTTGCTGTGACCAGATCCTCCATGCTGTTGCCGGGCATAGCGTCGGGAATCAGATTTCGGACCAGAGCGCGCGCAATGCTGGCGTTACCATCCGGAAACTTGAAGATATAGGGCTCCTCTTTTCCTTCAGGTGGTCGCACTCCCACTTCGTCCGTACCCGGGAACCGATAAATTACAGCCTCCCAAGCCGAAATGGCTTCCCAACCCGCGCCCATCAGCGGGAGCCACGAGTCCTGCAGAATGTGTCTTACAGACTCCGGTTGCTGCGCGTAGTCCTTCAAAAAATCGAGATAACTGGTCTCGCGCAGCACCGCCTCGCGCTCCGGGTTTGAGAGTCCTTTCAGATAATCCCTCCCACCCTTGAGCAGACTGGCAAATGCTTGTTGGTCCTCCTTTGGGATCGGCATATCGCTGGTGATGTTGCTGAGCTGAAAACCCCAGCGATCCCACCAGTCCTGAATGGGGTTTTCAGTGACGGCCCGCTTTCCAAAAGTCGCGACATCGAAATAAATGCCGCGGGTCATGCCGCGTTTTTCAAAGAATGACTGGTCGTGATAGTCGTAAAATCGCTCAACGAAGATGCCAAGGTCTCTTAGCAACTGGCTCGCCACCGGTGAGTAGGCCGAGGGCGTATCAATCGCCTGACTACCGCCGTAGCCAATCAATGTGTCGCCATCGACCGACAGCTCATTGCGACGCGCATGCCCACCAAAGTCATCGTGGTTATCCAATACGAGGATCTTGCTGTCGCTTCCGTGCCGGTCTCTAAAGAACTTCGCGGCCGCCAGCCCTGAGATGCCGCCACCAACCACTACCAGGTCGTAAGTCGTTTCTGTTTGCTCTTTGGGTAGGGTAAATGCTCTACCCTCGCGCGCCAGCGCGTGAGCAATCTCGTAGGACCCATCGACGCTACCCCGCATGCCGGTAAGCGCGGGCGGATAGTAATCAGGACCCAAGGTGTGAGACGGGAGTAAATCTTGCGCGAGTGCTTCGAGTGGCGACAGGTGGAGTCCTGCCGCACCAATAGCCATGCCGCTGATAAAATCGCGACGAGTCAGTTTCTGCTTTAGTGGGCGCTTCATTGCTTAAGTCGTTGCTCTCTTCGACTACTGTTTTAACCGTTCTTGAACTCTCTTTAAGTGGATAGCGCTTTAAGTGGATAGTGGCTGCGATCACCTGCTTGTCCAGGCTTGCAAACACTCCACTTTGTTTCTGTCACCACCATAGGCCTACGCCCGCCAAAAGTAAAAGTGCTGGCAGTCACCACCGAGTTATCGTTAACTCAAAAGGAACGGCCTTTGCATAATCGGCGCAAAGATAAAAAAGAGAGCGAAAAGAAAGAAAGGAAGCCAGATTGATGTCGACCGTCAAAGAGACCCTCCTTCTTGCAACCCCGATAGTCCTACTTTTCGGGTGGTTCGGTTACGACTACTTGATGACCAATCTCACGTTTATACCCTCGAATGACGAGGAGCGCGCAGCGATCCATGCAGAGGTGGCAGCGCAAAACGAAACCGCCTTTTACAAACCTGCACAAAGCCCAAGGTCACCTCAGCCGGAAAACCCACTTAAAAATGTCTACTTCGGGGACCTGCACATTCACTCCAACCTGTCCGCCGACGCTTACCTCTTCGGTAATCGTCGTGATCTTGATGCAACCTACCGCTTCGCCAAAGGTGAGTCAGCGGCGATTGAGACCGGTGAAGTCATCGAAATTACGCGACCCCTGGACTTTGCGGCGGTCACAGATCACGCAGAGGGCTTTGGGCGTGTCATGGCGTGTTTTGATCCCTCAACGCCTGCGATTGCGGAGAGCTGTGAGCTGGTCAACAACCCCAACTTACTGTCGTTTCTGGAACTGAGAGCCAATGTTGAGGACCGACCTTTGGTCGAAAACCTCAGTTACTTTGGCAATGACAAAGCGGTGGAGCGTCAGTACCACCTTGGTACGTGGGAGTCGATTAAAGCGGCGGCTGAGCGACATAACGAGCCCGGCGTCTTCACCACCTTCGCGGCCTACGAGTACTCTCCTGCCATGGTCGATCGGGGTAAGCACCATCGTAACGTGATCTTCCGCACCAGTGTCACGCCCGACTATGCGGTCTCGGCCTATGACGCCGACTCGGAAATTGATTTATGGAAACAATTGGATGCGTCTTGTGGTGAGGGCTGTGAGTTTCTGACGATTCCCCACAATCCGAACAAGAGCTGGGGCTTGGCCTTCGCCAGCGAAACGATTGATGGGATTCCCTACACCCACGATGACTGGCGCCTGCGGGAAAAATTTGAGCCCTTGGTCGAGATGTTCCAGATCAAGGGTAACTCCGAGTGTGCACTTGGCTTTGGTGCCACCGATGAGGAGTGCGGCTTCGAACAATTCTTCCCTGTCTGTAAGGAAGGACAGGTCACGTTGTGCATTCACCCAACATCAATGGCCAGAGACGGTCTGAAGAAAGGACTGGCATTGGAGGAGTCCCTCGGCTTTAACCCAATGAAGTTTGGTCTCATGGCATCCACTGACACCCACAACTCGAACCCAGGTGATGCAGAAGAATGGGACTATCGCGGCGCGAACTCCTACATGGGCTCGCCGGCTAAAGCACGGCTTGAAAACGGCCTACGACAACCTAAAGTGGCCAACCCGGGCGGTCTCGCTGCGGTCTGGGCACCTGAAAATACCCGCGATGCATTGTTTAATGCCATGAGCCGACGCGAGGTCTATGCGACCAGTGGAACACGCCCAACCCTCCGATTCTTTGCAGGTGCCGGTTTACCCGAGGACCTTGCTCAAACGGGTGATCTCCAAGCCGCGTATAAAAACGGTGTCCCCATGGGCGGCACCCTCAATGCTGGTGCGGGCGCGCCGCGACTATTCGTTTGGGCAACGCAAGACCCCGACCATGCACCTTTGGCGAAATTACAAATCATCAAAGGTTGGCTCGAGGACGGTGAGGCACGTGAAACAGTCTTTGAGGTCGCCTGCGCCGATAGCGACGCCAGTGGTGCTTGTGTTGCGACGCTTGCGCAAGTCGATCTCAGTGACTGCTCCTGGTCTGACACTGCAGGCGCACCTGAACTTCGCGCGGACTGGGTAGACCCAGACTACGATGCCGCTCACAACGCGTTTTATTACGCGAGAGTGATTCAGATACCGAGCTGCCGCTGGACAACCTACGATAGTTTGCGGCTGGGACTGGCGCCACCGACCGACATACCGGCGACCATTACCGAAATGGCATGGAGTTCACCTATCTGGGTGTCAGCAAAAGACTGAACCACCGCCAAACGCAGGTGATTTTCGTACTTTTATAGATTTTTGAGGTTTTTTCCGATTTTAAGCGAATTTTACCGGCTTTTTATCGTTTCTAGCTGTCGCCTTCTAGCAAGTCTTCATGGCCGGCATCGTCCTTCGCCGGCGGCGTCAAAATGAGTTTTTGAGGTTTGTCTTTAGACTTTCCAACCGGCTCGTTGGTGTCCCATCGAACGCATCGATCGATGGCCACATTACCCTGCGGATTATCGATGGTGTTACCCAAGCTGTACTCACCTGCCACTACCCCCGCTTTCGGTACCACTTCCTCGCTCAGACACTTCGGGAAATAAGGTGCGCTGTCGAGACCCAGTTCTTTCTCGAGCGCAGCGACCTCGCGCTCTTTGGGTGTGGCACAGCCCGCTAGCGTGAAGCTTGTGATGATGGCAACAAGACCAACGGAGAAGCGCATGGGCAATTCCTCTGCTCGATTACTCACAGTTTAGTACGGCATTACGGGTTTTACGAGGGCAGACTTATGAAGAGAAGCCAGGGTAGTGCTGTGGTTAAGGGTATCTCAAGGCGGACCGTGCCTGAGACATTACTGGGTCAATAGGTAACGCGCCCTATGCGAGATGCCTCCTATCTAATGCTATCGGCAATGCACTGCCCATATGCCGAACCCGATTAAATTGAGCACCCAATGTCGCCTAGGCCCACTTTTTACCAGCATGGGCATTTAGTCTGTACTGGGCCTTTCCGGTGGAATCGGCTTCGGTAATACTCTCGTGTAAACAACACCGATAAGAACTAGCTTCTATGACACGCAAAACAACACACCGCACACAATACACCCTCGTTTTTGGCGCACTCGCCAGCTCGCTGAGCACCGTTGCCCTGCCTGGATATTCAGCGCTTGCCGCCGATCTTCCGGCCTTTAGCGCTGAAGACGTATTTGAGATGGAATACGCCAACGACCCTCAGGTATCTCCCGATGGGTCTCGCGTGGCCTACGTCAGAAGCTCCATGGACATCATGACTGACCGCACACGGCGCACCATTTGGGTGGTTGATATTGATGGTGACAATCACCGTCCATTGGTCAGTGGCACCGGGAATTTCAGCTCACCGCGGTGGTCTCCATCCGGTGATCGGCTGGCCTATCTGTCAAATACCGAAGGTAAAACCCAGGTGTTTGTGCAGTGGTTAGACGGTGGTGAAACCGCCAAGGTAACCACCCTACCCCAGTCGCCGCGCAGTATTGTCTGGTCTCCCGATGGCAAACACATTGCCTTCACTCGCTTTGTACCTGCAGCGCCTCCCACGTTGGCCGATATGCCAGCCAAACCAAAGGGAGCAAAGTGGGCAGAGCCTGCAACCGTGGTTGATCGCATGACCTTCCGATTCGATGGTGGCGGCTACCTACCTACTGGCAGCCAGCAGGTATTTGTCGTGCCCGCAGACGGCGGCACCCCTCGTCAGATGACCTCAGGGGACTATCCCATCAGCGGATCGGTCTCGTGGATGCCTGACAACCAGTCGATTGTCTTCTCAAGCAATCGACGCGAGGATGTCGAGTACCACCCCCGTCAAAATGATTTGTATGCCGCATCAATGACCACGGGTGAGCTCACTCAAATGACGGATCAATTGGGTCCTGAGGGCAATCCCGCGGTATCACCCAACGGTCGATACCTCGCCTACACGTCGGCTGCCGACACACGTCAGGGCTATAACCGAGCAGACCTACGCGTCATGAATTTAACTTCGGGTGAGAGCCGTTCGCTCACGGCCAATCTCGATCGATCGGTGTCTGATATCCAATGGTCAGCAGACAGCAAGAGCGTCTGGATTCGCTACAACGATCTGGGCATGGCGCGCATCGCCGAGGTTGATCTGAACGGTAAGCTCAAGCAAGCCGATATTGTACTGGGTGGCACAGCACTGGGACGCCCCTACACCAGCGGCACGTTCTCGGTCGGGGGTAAAGACCGTATTGCCTACACGCTGGGTCGCGATGATCGACCCGCAGATCTCGCATTAATGCGATCTGGCAAGCAACCGCTTCAGCTAACCGATCTAAACAGCGACCTCATGGGACAACGAGAGATGTCACGGGTTGAGCGCATGGTCTGGCCCTCCTCCCACGACGGACTGGAAATTGAAGGCTGGGTGATGAAACCACCCGGCTTTGATCCCGAGAAACAGTACCCCATGATTTTGGAGATCCATGGTGGACCGCACTCGGCCTATGGCCCGAACTATTCAACCGAGGCACAGTTGTTTGCGGCGGCGGGCTATGTGGTGTTCTACACCAACCCCCGAGGTAGCACGAGCTATGGTGAGAAGTTCGCGAATGAAATCGACTTGGCCTACCCTGGCTACGATTACGATGACCTGATATCAGGCGTGGATGCACTCATCGACCAAGGCTACGTCGATAGCGAACAACTGTTCGTTACCGGTGGCTCCGGTGGTGGCGTGTTAACCGCCTGGATTGTGGGTAAAACCGATCGATTCCGCGCGGCCGTGGTCGCAAAACCAGTCATTAACTGGGCTAGCTTCGTGTTAACGGCCGATCTCAACTACTTCTTTGCGACCACCTGGTTCGATGCGGCCCCGTGGGAGGACTACGAGGGTTACTGGAAGCGCTCACCCCTGTCACTAGTGGGCAATGTCTCCACGCCCACCATGTTGCTCACGGGCGAAGAGGATTACCGAACGCCCATGAGTGAGACCGAGCAGTACTACCAAGCCTTGAAGCACCGCGGCATTGATACGTTGATGGTCCGCATTCCCGGTGCGAGCCACAGCATTTACGCGCGGCCGTCCAACCTCATTGCTAAGGTCAACAACATCTTGGCGTGGTTTGAGCGCTACAGGGACGATGCGAGCGATGCAGAGAACGGTGCGGCTGATTAGACCGCACTTACGCAACGAAAACCGAAAAATTATGATCTAATAACAACCAATAAAAACGACGTTTAGGGAAGGTAAAACCATGCGATCACTCTTTACTGCCCTCACTTTGGGCGCTCTCACACTAAGTGCTATCGCCCTGCCGGCCAGCGCCGCCACAAAGCAAGAGGTGGAAGGCTTTGTCGACCGACTAAAAAACGGCGACCTAGATGAAAATGTGTTGCTGTACCCTACCGCCGATCGCCGCATTGCTTTTGCTCACATCAACGCCTGGATGCCTTCGCGTCCCCTATTTCCATCCGAGAATCCGTATGCCCTGACCACGAAGATCGACAGGGATCTTAAAAATGTGAACTATCAAGTCGATGGCGAGACGTTCACGGTCGGTGATTTCCTGAAGCGGGAACCCCTCATGGGCATGGCGGTCGTCAAAGGTAACACCATAACGCTTGAGCATTACGCCGCGGACCATAGCCCCGAGTCTGTCTGGGTCTCGTTCTCTGTGACCAAGTCATTTACCTCAACCCTCATTGGTGCCGCGGTAAAAGATGGCTTCATCGGCAGTATTGACGACACGGTGGAGACCTATTTACCGCGACTCAAAGGCACGGCTTACGGCGCGGTCTCGATTAAGAACATTTTGCAAATGTCCTCTGGCGTGGCATGGAACGAGAACTACGCCGATCCAGATTCCGATGTCGCCAAAGCGGGTACGTTCCAAGGGACCCAGCTAACGGATTATTTGGGCACGCTACCTCAGAAACACAAACCCGGTACGGTGTTTAACTACAACACAGCCGAGAGCAACCTGCTGGGTGAGGTGTTAAGAGCGGCGGTAGGCAACTCCGCCACTGACTACATGAACGCCAAAGTCTGGCAAGGTTTTGGCATGGAGCACTGGGGTAACTGGATGCAGTCTGCCCCGTTTGCGGGCGAAACCGGTGGCTGCTGCATCAGCGCTTCCGTACGTGACTATGCACGACTCGGCATTTTCGTGAAAAACGGTGCAGTGAATGCGGCAGGTGAATCCCTTGTACCAGACGGCTGGATGGCTGAAGCAACAGCTCCCTCAAAAGGTTATCGAGGCTACGGTTACAAGTGGTGGCTCGAGGGCGGCGGTACGTACATGGCCGCTGGCATCTTCGGTCAGTTCATCTTTATCGATCCAAACAACGATGTCGTGATCTCGATGCACAGCAATGCACCTGCCGCCGTGGATACCAACTACCACGCGCATGCCGATGCTGCGATGAAGGCGATTGCGGGTTCATTCGACTCGTAAACCCTGACTTTTTGCGGCAGGGGGGTGCACGTTGATTACCTGCACCTCTTTATGAAGCGACGGTATTTAGATAGCCATTAAACAGAGGCCCACAGGCTTCAATAACAGGCTAGTCCTTACAGAGAATGAGTGTGGGCACACCATGGGTTTTGTCACGCACCGAGCAGACCCTGGTGCCAGGACGCCGGCCAGAGCGGATTTCTGAGACATCAAAACCGCGCTCGGTGAGCGCGCTGTGGGTCGCTTCGATGTTGTCCGTACGCCAGCTCAAGCCGAAGAAGCGATCCCGCTCGGGACCTAAGGGTTTGGATAGCGGCTGATAAACCTCGACAATGAGATCACCGCAGCGGAAAAACATCAGCCGCGCATCCCAGTTTTCATTGGTGAGATCGAGCCGCATATCAAGCTGTAAGCGGCCACTCAGTAACGCAGAGGTGAAGTCACCGTCGCCACTAGCAAGCACCGCATGATCAAGACCTGACAAGACCCCACGGCTCGGCAAAACGCCGAGCTCAACATCACGCGCGGCCGTCAGAGCCAAGTTCACGCTTCGAGTGGTCTCCGGTTTGAGGACAAGAAAATGATCGTCCGACGCATCATCAGCAATCTCGATACCTACATTGGGCAATCGGTGACGCGCAATGTCCAGGTCGGGGCAGCCAAAGACCAGCTG
Organism: uncultured Halieaceae bacterium; assembly: GCA_913031575.1. Lineage (GTDB taxonomy): Bacteria > Pseudomonadota > Gammaproteobacteria > Pseudomonadales > Halieaceae > Luminiphilus. The sequence goes on from CAJWEV010000004.1 coordinate 62,888, forward strand.
TTTGAGGCCTTGTCTCTCAGCGGTTTCAACCAATCGCAGACTTGTATTTGCCAGCTGAAAGCTTACCGAAGAATCGCCTCGGAAGTCCCCTTCCTGCGCGCGCGTCCCCGTCAATGCCGCGTAATCAACTGTGGCACCAGCCAGGTCATTAACACCAACAACGACGGAATCGAGCTGAGAAATCATTCGGGACATACTACCGCCCTTCTTTGGTTTTTTATCTAGGTCAAAGTCGCAAGGATACGTGGCTGCTTTTTCAAACCCAAGGGTTATCGCCTGCCAAAAGAAAATCTCAATTGGCTTGCCTAGACACAGACCCGTGTCAAACTAGAGAGTAAGTTAATTGTGAACCTAGCTGGATTTAACCGAGCTAAGTCAGTCTGGGGCTGTCGGACGTGTAAATGCAATTCAGTCCTCGCTCTGCTCAAAAGGCAACCTTCGTGATGCATGCTCCCATCCATCCTGAAGTCTGACGCCGATCCCGATAAGTCGCACCGGCATCTCGCGCCGTTGCCACCCCTCGATGAGTAACTGACGATAGTCAGATTCGACTGCGGCTGTCCCCACACGTTCGACTGTTGTGCTGCTGAAGTCTGAGAATTTCAGTTTCACAAACGCCTTATGAATGCTTTCGTCGGCGTTGGCTGACTCAATGCGACCCAGTAATTGCTCAAAGAGCTTTTCGACATACGTTTCCCAGACTGCGGGTCCTGCAAGGTCCTCCCCAAAGGTAGTTTCCACGCTGATCGATTTACGAGTGCGGCTTGGCTGGACCGGGCGCTCATCTTTGCCACGCGCCCGCTCATGAAGCACAACACCGAACTTACCAAAACGGCGAATGAGGTCATGTAGCTCCCACTCGCGAATATCTGCGCAGTTCTTGAGACCGTAGCGGTGCATTTTTTCAGCGGTTACCGAGCCCACCCCCGGTATTTTTTTCACGGGCAATGCGCCTACGAAGGCATCGACCTGCTCGGGCGTCACAACGGTCAATCCGTCAGGCTTTTTCCAGTCCGAGGCGACCTTCGCGATAAACTTGTTTACTGACACACCGGCTGAGACCGTGATATCGAGCTCTTTTTGCACCTTGGCACGAATTTCCTTGGCGATTTTTGTCGCAGTTAGGCTCTGACCACTCGACTCAGACACATCCAGATAGGCCTCATCCAGCGACAGCGGCTCAATGATTTCCGTGTACTGCTCGAAGATACCGCGCATAGCTTTGGAGGCCTCGCGGTATTTAATGAACTGTGGTGGCACTACGGTTAAGTGCGGGCATAGGCGCATGGCATGTGCTGTCGACATGGCAGAGCGCACCCCAAACTTGCGCGCATCGTAATTGGCCGTGGTCAGTACGCCTCTGCGTTCGGCACTGCCACCCACCGCCATGGGGATGCCACGTAGTGTCGGGTCGTCACGCATTTCTATTGCAGCGTAAAAGCAATCAGCGTCGATGTGAATGATCTTGCGCTGCATCGTGGTTCGACTCAGTGAGACATGAAGGCAACTATGGAAAAACTACCCCTCAAACCACGCACTGAGCAATGGCTTGGTCACCTTACCAAGTGCGTTGCGCGGTAAAGCATCGGTGAAGATCCATTTACGAGGGATCTTGTAGCCACTCATAAGCTCGCGTGACCACTGAACAAGGCTGTCCTCGGAGAGGGGATTCGCTAGAACGACTGCTGCGGCAACAATCTCACCCCATTCATCATCCGGCAGGCCAATCACGGCCACCTCGTCAACATCAGGGTGCTCTAGCAACGTGGCCTCAATCTCGAGCGCAGAGAGCTTGTAACCACCCGACTTGATGATGTCGATGGAGGCACGCCCCAATATGCGATACGCACCTTCATCAATGACCGCAATATCGCCCGTCAGAAACCAGCCGTCGGCAAACGCCTTAGCGGTGGATTCAGGATTCCCCCAATACTCTCTGAAGGCTGTGCAGCTTTTGACCGCCAACTCACCGGGCGTTGCCGGGTCAGTAATGTTCTCACCGCTCTCGCTGAGACGCTTAATCAAAACACCGGGCAGCGGTTGCCCTACATGTCCAGGCCGGCGCTCACCCTCGTAGGGGTTAGATAGCGCCATACCTAACTCGGTCATGCCGTAGCGCTCAAGGAAGCGCTGAGAGGTCAAGGCTTCCCATTCATTAAAGAGCGGCACCGGGCAGGCAGCAGAGCCCGAGACGTTAAGGCGCATGTTGGCAAAGCCCTCAGTCACTCGGTCACACTTGGCTTCATCCAATGTTTTTAGATAGGTAATGAGTTTGACGTAGATGGTGGGAACCGCCATGAAGACCGAGTAACGGTCGTTGGCAACCTTGTGACAAAGCCCCTCGGCGTCAAACCGCGCGTAAAGATCGACCGTGGCACCTCGCCACAACGCACACAGCAAAATATTGACGATGCCGTGGATGTGGTGGAGCGGAAGAAACAATGGGATAACATCCGTCGCCTCCCAGCCCCAGGCCTCAATCAGCGAGATCACCATAGCCGAGACGCTGGCTACCGTATGAACAACACCTTTCGGCTTACCGGTTGTACCGCTCGTGAAAACAATGAGAGCACCTTGCTCTGCCGCCAGCGGCAGTACATGTGACGCTTCACCCACGGATAAGTCCTCGACCGCAAGCTGCGCTACCCCGAGCGCTTCACAGACAGCATCAAGTGCCTCCGAACGCATCTCACCAGGGAGAAGCAATCGCCTTACAGCGGCAACCGATAAATAGTGCGACAGTTCGCCGGCACTGGCATGAACGCTGAGCGGCACCGCAATACCACCCGCCGCCACAACACCAATAATCAGTGCCGCGTAATCAAAGCTCGCTGGATAAAGGAATGCCACGCGCTCTTCTTTTAATGAATCCTCACCGTTCAGCAGGCCCGCAACAACACGCATCACAGCGTTGTTTAATTCGTTGTAAGTGAGACTACGCTCACCATCAACCAATGCTACCGCCTCACCGCTTTGGTTGAGGCTTGGAAACCACGCCACCGCTTCACTGCTCACCGGCAAATACCCAAAGAAGTAATCCGCCCATTACCAGCGGCAAAGCAAAGCTCAAAAACAGGCTGTACATACCCCAGCCGGCGGAGACAAGGGCTGCCGCCAACAAAGGCGATGCAATCGCACCAGTTCTTCCCAGCCCCGCGGCCCAGCCCACCCCTGCGGCACGTACGTCGCTCGGGTAGGCCTGTGTGGCCAATGCGTAGAGGCAAGTAAAGCCACCGTGTAGAAAAACGCCGCCAATAAACATCAACAACATGAGATTACCGAGGGCAGTAGGCTCCGTTAACCCCACGTAAAGCAAAACGCCCCCAGCTGACAAAAAGAACAGCGAAAGTAGTGGTACTAGCGGTAAGCGCGTGGTGAGAACGGCGAGTATCAAGATACCGGGAATCGCGCCCAGATTGAAACCGGTCAACGCCTCGATGCCCTGCGCACGGGTATAGCCAGCATCTACAAATAGTGTCGGTATCCAGGACAGCATGAAGTACATGGTGAGGAAACCCATGAAGTAGATCGCCCAGAGCACCAGTGTTTTTAGACGTCGCGCGGATGTCAGAATCTGAGCAACGGGCGTAGCCCTGGGCCTCGCTACATTCGCGCTAATGCCACTCACAGCATCCCGGCTGAGGCGCGCTAATAAACCGTTCACCGCTGCCTCTCGCTCCGGTCGGTAACCGGCACGACCCGCCAAGAATTCGGGGGATTCAGGTAACAACGCCCAGGCTATAACACCGATTAATAAGGTCAGAACGCCACCAGCCGCAAATACCGCGGTCCAGCCGTAGTCAGGAATCAGTGTATTAGCGATAGGACCTGCCAGTACTGCTCCTACGGGATAACCCATAACCACCAATGACACAGCGAGACTCCGGTGGCGACTCGGCATGAACTCGGAAGCGAGTGCAGGCGCACAGCCGAATATCACACCAATACCAAGCCCCGAAACAAAACGAAGGATGGCAAAAACGGTGACAGAAGCCATGCTAGCAATCCAACTCACGGCAAGCATGCTAAGACCCACGAGGAACATCGCTGCCACTAACAACAGGCGCCGACCTAGCTGGTCCGATAGTGGCGCCAAGCCCGCCGCACCAATGGCCATACCGAGCAGCGCTGCGCTGAATAATGGACCCAAGGCCGCGCGCTCAAGACCCCAGGAAGCGGCCACACTAGGCGCCGTTACTGACATAGCAACGACGTCAATACCGTCAGCAAGATTCAGCAGAAATCCCAGTAGTACTACCAACCACATGAGTGGCACTACGGACCCCTCATCGATGCGTGCTCGTACCAAATCAGCACTCATTATCTTACCTATATTTTGCCTGCGACTGTCGTTTGCACGCAGAAAATTTGCGCCAACAAAACCCACCAATAGGCTTGATGATAAAACGAAACAGCTTTGTCTGTCCGCCAGAAGCGCAACCGTTTAGAGGCGGTAATTGTATTGTGAGTTAGATTCGACGGGCGATTTTGACCGCTTGCTCCGACCCAGCCCCCACAACCCAACACCACGCCTTGAGCAAGCCAGATTGACCCTGCACTTCATCGCCAGCCTCGTCACGATGATCAGCCTCATCGTTGCAGAACTGATATATAGCTGCCATGAGTGTCGCATCGCCGAAAGACTCTAGAGCCGCATACTGCGACTCGTAGTGTTTTACAACGAAAGTCTCAACCGCTTCGATTGAGGCATAGACCCAGCTTCGTCCACCAAGCGCGGAGACCGCACCCAAAACGAATCCAGAGACTCGCCATAAAGGTAACAGTAGGCTTTTCTGTCGGGAGGTTAACCAGTCCTCAAAGAAACTGAGATGGGTCTCCTCGGTCGCCAAATGATGCTCCGCGAACGCACGTACTTCAGCATCTCGCGATATGGCCAAAACGCCTTTGTAAATCCAAACAGCACCAGTCTCGCCCGCATGATTCGAGCGCATCTCTCCCGCAAGGTGAGTCGGCAGGGTTGAAGCAGATTGTAAAGACGCTGTATTCATTGTTGGCTACCTTATTGTAGGCGATCAACTATAACGAATTAGCTCAGGAATGAAGGGCTTCCTCGGGGGAGATCGAATCTAAACTGAACGCTTCCCCGACACCCGCGTGCGTCAAGTTACCCGCGTGTACGTTCAATCCAAGCGCAAATCGTGCGTCACCGCGGAGTGCATCCAGTCCATAATCGGCCAAGCGCACAACATAGGGCAGCGTTGCATTCGTCAGCGCCAAGGTTGCCGTTCTGGCAACCCCACCGGGCATATTAGCCACGCAGTAATGAACGACACCGTTTACCTCGTAAGTAGGATCTTGGTATGACGTGGCTTTTGAGGTCTCAAAACAACCGCCCTGATCGATCGCAACGTCCACCATGACACTACCCTTCTGGAGCCTGGATACGAGGTCGCGGCTAACTAACTTCGGCGCAGCTGCGCCAGGAATGAGCACGGCGCCAATGATCAAATCCGCATTCATGACTTGCTCTTCGAGTGCTGCTGCGCTCGACCACACTGTCTCAATACGTCCCATGAATATGTCGTCGAGGTAGCGTAGCCGATCAAGCGAACGATCAAGAATCACAACGCGTGCGCCCATACCTTGGGCGACACGAGCCGCATTGGTACCCACAACACCCCCGCCGATGACCACAACTTTGGCTGGTGCAACGCCCGGCACACCACCGAGCAGCACACCGCGACCACCACTGGATTTCTTAAGGAAATCACCACCAGCCTGAGCCGCCAGGCGACCTGCGATCTCTGACATAGGCGCCAATAGTGGCAGACCACCGTTCGTACCCTCTACAGTCTCGTACGCAACGCAGGTCGCTCCGCTTTCAAGTAGCAAATCGGTTTGTTGACGATCTGCAGCCAAATGGAGATATGTGAACAGCAATTGGCCCGGGCGCAGTTGTCGACATTCGTCAGGCTGAGGCTCTTTCACCTTAACAATCAGATCACACTCAGCAAATATTGCCGCTGGCGCGTCGATAATGGTGGCTCCCGCAGCAACATAATCCTCATTTAAGAAGCCAGCGCCCTCGCCGGCATGTGTCTCAATCATGACCTCATGACCATGATTGACCAGCTCAACAACACCTGCGGGAGGCAGACCCACACGGTACTCGTGGTTTTTGATTTCCTTTGGGACGCCGATACGCACTATGGTTGACCTTTTTACTCTGTGAGTCCTTGAAAACACAAAGACGATCTATGCATCATAAGAGCAATTTAGTGATTTATTTCCTTTAAATTAGCCTTATATGCAGTGGAATCTACTGTTATTTTTCGCTATTATAAAACAAACCACTTTATAAGATTTGACGATGGAAACCCTGTCAAAAACCGATAGGAAGATTCTCTCGCTACTCCAAAAAGACGGCAGAATTAGTGTGGCTGAGATTGGTCGTCGTGTGGGACTCACGGCATCACCCTGTGCTGATCGCATTAAGCGACTGGAAAGTCAGGGGGTCATAACCGGTTACTACGCTCGCTTGTCGCCCACCAAATTGGATGCGGGGTTGGTTGTATTTGTTCAAGTGACCTTGCAACGAACCGCAGGCGATGCCTTTAAAAACTTTACCGACGCCATCGAGCTGATTCCCGAGGTTGAAGAGTGCCACCTTGTCTCTGGCGAATTCGACTTTTTAGTCAAAGCGCGAGTAAAGGACATGACGCATTACAGGGACCTTCTGGCCGGCTCACTACTCCAACTTCCCAATGTGCAAGAGTCTAAGAGTTACCCTGTGATGGAATCTGTTGTGCAGCGGTCGGGAATCAGGCTGTAGTTACTTAACAAAGCGAGTTGCCACATTGCTCCTAGCTTTTTTTACTCAGCAATTGCCCTAAGACTTCTATTGTTTCTGCTAATTTAACAATGTGTTTCCTGCACCCGCTTTAGCCTCCGAGACGCGTCCTATATCCTCATTTCAATTACAATTGTCATAAGCTGTTGCACAAAAGTGCTGGATACATATGAAAATCTTAAGGACTCCAGATAGCTGCTTTGCAGGGCTTAAGGATTATCCATTTGAGCCTCACTACACGACCATCAAAACGCATGATGGCCAGGATTTGAGAATTCATCACATTGATGAAGGCCCCAGAGACGGTGCCATCGTGCTGTGTCTACACGGTCAACCCGTCTGGAGTTATCTCTACCGAAAAATGATTCCTTATCTGACGGCTGCAGGTCTTCGCGTTATCTGCCCTGACCTCGTGGGTTACGGAAAGAGCGATAAACCAGCAGCGCGAGAGAATTACACGTATGAGCGACAGGTCGTATGGATGGGCGCCTGGTTACAGCAAAATGATTTTTCAGGGATCACATTCTTCGGTCAGGACTGGGGTGGACTAATTGGACTTCGACTGGTTGCTAATCAGTCAGAGCGCTTTACTAACGTCGTTATTGCCAATACAGGCCTGCCCTATAACCCAGATGTGCCGCGAGCAATGGTTGACGAAGTTGAGGACTACCGCGCCAATGCGCCGACACCATCCTTGTTCGGCATGGCCAAGGAGCTGCGATCGCTGTCATGGGATGGCAAGGCAGCAAACCCCGCGCGCATCTTCGCAGTCTGGCAAAAGTTCTGCTGGGAAACGGTACATCTACCTATTGGGCTCATGTTGTCGATGATGACCGAGCAGCAACCGACACTCATGAAAATCGCAAAGGCGCTACTTCACAAATTAGGCATGCGAGCGCCACTGCCATCCTCTCTTGCCAATGCTTATGACGCTCCTTTCCCAAGTGCCGAGTACACCATGGGGCCAAGAGCCATGCCGAGTCAGGTGCCATCGTTACCGACATCACCGTCGCTCGAGCAGCAACGACTGGCCTGGGAATTTTTCGATGCCTTTGATAAACCCTTTGTCTGTGCATTTGCTGACGATGACCCGATCACCAAAGGTGGTGAGGCTATCTTCTTACAGCGGGTACCCGGCACAAAGGGCCAACCGCATACCACCATCAAAGGGGCTGGACACTTCTTACAAGAAACACGCCCTAAAGAAGTATCTCAGGTCATTATCGACGCCGCAGCGCGGTCGGCCGCGTAAGCCGGAACAATTTCGGAGCGATATCTAGGCTAAAAATTCTGCGCGACCCACTTTGAATCAGGCGCGCCTGGTCACCGACCTGCCTTAGCCCTCGTTGAGCTCCCGAACGGTCATCTTACCGAGTTGTGACATGTGAACCTCATCAGGACCATCGGCAATGCGGCAGAACCTAGCCAACATGAATACTTCAGGAATCATAGTATCCTGGCAAACGCCCATACCTCCAAAGACCTGCATAGCGCGATCAGCCACCTGTTGCGCCATCTGCGGAGCAACGATCTTAACCATACTGATTAGCGGTCGTGCGGCCGTCATACCCCGCGTATCCATGACATGCGCCGCATGCAAGGTTAGCAGGCGCGCTTGTTCAATGTCACAACGGCAGCGAGCAATCTCATGCTGCACGCTGGTCTTCTTAATCAGTGGCTCACCAAAGGCCACTCGCTTCTCAACGCGCGAGCACATGAGTTCCAAACACCGCTGCGCCATACCCACAAAGCCCATCGCGTATTGGAAACGGCCAGGCCCCAAACGACCTTGCGCGATCTCAAATCCACAGCCCTCGCCTTTTATCATGTTGGTCACAGGCACTCGTACATCCTCGAACAGCAGCTCTGCCTCGCCGACAGGCGAGTGAAGTGAGTCAAAGACGCGAAGCTCGCGAACCAACTTAACCCCCGGGGTATCTCGCGGAACTAAGATCGTCGAATGCTGACGATGCCGAGGGTTCTCTGGGTTTGACTTACCCATGACCAGCATTACCTTGCATCGGGGATTAACGGCTCCCGTGGTCCACCACTTGCGACCGTTAAGTACGTATTCGTCGCCGTCACGCTTTATTTCCAACTCCATATTGGTCGCATCGCTTGACGCCACCTGCGGCTCTGTCATGGCATAGGCACTGCGAATTTCTCCTGCCAGTAGGGGCTCTAGCCACTCTTTTTGCTGTGCCTCAGTGCCGTATTTAGCCAGTACTTCCATGTTGCCTCGATCAGGGGCATTGCAATTAAATACCGACTGCGCCCATGACACTTTGCTCATGGTTTCAAATAAGGGCGCAATTTCGACATTGGTCAGACCGGGGCTCCACGGCTGATACTCGTGGGGAAGGAATAGGTTCCATAGACCCTCGGCCTTTGCTAGCGCTCGTAACTCGTCGTACCAAAGTGGTGTGCTCCATAGCTTGTCTTGATCTAGACACCACTCGTGCCAATCGTGCTCCCGAGGGTATATGTGTTTATCCATAAAGGCCTGCAACTGCACATTGAGCGCCATTACGCGATCATTTAATTCAAAACCCATGAACCTATTTCCTCTTTAAAAGCACCGGGACAACGCTACAACTGCGCGTACCCTTTTTGTTATTGACCACTCTAACCAAATATCAGGACGTGAATAGCATCGCTTCAATACCTGTCCCATCGAGCACCGCATCAACCAAAGCGCGATCCGACGCCGAGAGCGCCTGATAATGCTCGTTTGTCCATCGAAGACACTTGGCCTGGTACGGGAAGGTTTGCTGTACCCAAGGCGCGCCATCGATTTCACACTCCCAGGTTTTCTTGCCCTTCTCAACGGCCTTTGCATTAGCTAGTTGGACTGGTGCGTAGACACGACCAATTTCAGACAGGAGCTCACGCAAGCTCTCCGGTTGATCCTCAAGATCAGTCCAGTCCTGTCGTGTGGGCTCTAGTCCGCTCTGATCTTCAAGTTGATCAACCCAAGCCACTGTTCGCGGCGATACCTCATGCGCAATTGCACGGGAGGTTGGATCGAATCCAACCAGTTGCGTTAGCTGACCGTGCAAGCCGAAATCACCTGCCCCGGGACGCTTACCGAGCATGAATTTCTGGTTAGACAGGTGGGATTCCATTGCCGAAAGAAAACGTCGATAGCTCGCGTCAATGACGGGCGCAGTGGTGTCATTTGAGCCAACAACATAGAGTCGTCCGATCTGACGCTCCGAAATATGCTGCTTGAATTTCTGAAAAAACTCGGTGGGCGTACTGACATCCATACCCAGTGGCAGGAGGGTGCCCGCATTGTCGGCATCCTCGCTAAAGTGCCAGCGGTAATGGAACATGTATTTGGTGCACCACTCGTCAGCGAAATCTTCAATCAGATAATCGATAAAGGCGAGTGCCGGCTCCTCTGGCAACACCGAGCGACGCGAGTACAGGGCCTCAAGACGGCGAATAATGGGTGTCGAGTCGCACTGAGCAGCAATTCCCTCATCGTCTTCGAAAAAAAAAGTTGGCATGAAGATAGGACTTGGCTTTTCGACGCCCATCGATTCACAAGCCGCCTCCGGTTGCCCCCATTGAATACTGTAAGGAATGCGGCGGTAGCGAAGCAGCGCTACCATCTTCTGCGTGTAGGGTGACCCCGTACCGCCAACTAATTTGAGTCTTGTCTGTGATGCCATTGTTAGCCTCGTTTTATCTGCGACGAGTGACGTATATATTGACATACTTAATGTCAATATATAAGCCTCAATTGTTTTAAGAGGGTCTCATTATTTATCCTAGGGAGTGCATTAAAGTCGGTACCTGCGATGAAAAACTGAATTATAAAGTTTAGTCATTTACGCCCTAAATACCTTAATCTCGTTCGTTTGAGTAAGCCCCTGTTAACAAATTAAAAGATCACGGCATTCGCAGTTTCAATATTTAGCTGCCCCGCCAGCCCCGCCGACCGGTGCAGGGAGATCTCCTGATACTCAGGTAGCTGCATCATCTTCAACATGGCGGCCCGCGATGGGTACTGAGCGATAGCTACGGAATCCCAGAGTTCCTCAACCTCACCCAACATCAGTCGGCTGACCTCACCAGAAAACACGATCTTGCCGCCGACCTTGGCAAGGGTCTGCATTACGCCCCTCGAATAAATAGCGTAGGCCTCTGCGCCCGTCAGCTCAGTCTCACGGCCGTCTTCGTAACTCGCTTTACTCCTAAATTTCAGCAGGTTAACCATGCTGATGGGGCCGTCAGGACCAGGGGCTAAAAACCCTGCCATTTGCTCTTGCGTGGGTATCACACTGTTTTCAACTTTCACTGTGTATCTCCTTGAATTTCATAGTCTTTTACTCTGAGTTGAAGCAACCAGTCCGCAACGATCAATTTGGCCAGTAAATGTAATCGTCGCCGTCCTCGAAAGGTTCTATCAATGTCTTGTCGATGGCAATCGCACTTTCCATGACGGCGGGATACAACGGAGTTCGCGCACTCGCAGCGTGCTCATCAAGTAGACCCCTCAACTCGGCGACCTTTTCAGGTTCACGCTCAGCAAGATTCTTTAGTTCGTTTGGGTCATCGGCGAGATTAAAGAGCCACTGTTTACTCGGCCTTGCTGTCACCTGAAGCTTCCAGTCTTTGTGACGCACCACTCGATAATGTCCGCTCTGCCAAAATAGGGTATCGCGACTCCAGGCCTCTTTATGGACTCCTGTCGCCAGAGGCAGCAGATTTTTACCATCGATGATCACATCCTCAGGCAGATCGGCACCGGCCGCCGCCGTTAGTGTTGGCATGACGTCAATATGCGCCACCGGCTCCTCCGCGACGGTGCCTGCTGCAATCTCCGCCGGCCACTTCATCATCAGGGGCACACGGATACCGCCCTCAAATTGACTGATCTTCCAGCCACGGAACGGCTTATTGATATCGGGTAACCCAATGTACCCTGGACCACCATTATCGTTTGTAAAGATAACCAGCGTGTTGTCAGCAATGCCGGCTTCCTCCAACGCGGCATTGATGCGACCCACACTGCGATCGAGCGAACGGATCATGGCGGCGTACACGCGCGCGCGGTGAGGCTTGATGTCCCCTACTGCCTCGTAGTCCTCTTTTGTCGCCTGCAAGGGTGTATGCACACCCCAATGACCCAGATACAAAAAGAAGGGCCTGTTTTTATTGGCGTTGATGATGTTAATTGACTCATCCGTCCAGTAATCGGTTAGGTACCCTCGAGGTTCAAATCGATTTTGATCGCCCGAATTAAAGCTATTAGCGAATCCCAAACGAGCCCATAGAAACTGATCAATGGGGTCAAATTCGAGCTTTGCGTTAACAACGTTCGGATCGTCTTCTGGTAGGTAAAGCGCGCTCGCCATTAGCAAGCTCTGGTCAAACCCCTGCTCTTGAGGTGCCATGCCGTTTTTCCGCCCAAGATGCCACTTTCCAATATGGAAGGTGGCGTACCCTCTCTCCTTTAGCACCTCAGCGATCGTTACTTCCTCAGGTGGAAGACCCTGCTCTTCGTAAGGCGGCTTAGTTTCATCAAGTGCTGCGTCATAAATGATGGGCGGTATACCCCGATTCATCTGCGCGGAAATCCTGGAAATCATTGGCGCCATGCCGGACGGAGTTGGTGTGAACTCGAATCCGGTGCGCGTCGGGTAACGTCCCGTCATCAACATGGCACGCGAGGGCGCACAGGTGCCGGCGCCTGAGTAGGACTGAGTAAAGACAACCCCGTCTGCTGCTAACTGATCGATGTGAGGCGTCTTGACTCGCCCATCAGCGGGGCCGCCACCAAAAGTAGAGATGTCGTTGTAACCCAGATCATCAGCTACGATTAAAATAATGTTGGGTGGACGCTCGCTGATAGGAACAACTTCATATTCGGGCCCGTGGTTCCAAGGGATGTCGCGAGGAGGGCCTACCTCGTATTCGTTTGCCGACTGATACGTCACAAGCGCCAACAATAGCTTTGTTTGGTTTTGATAAGCGAGTGCGCCCGCGATAACCAAGGATCCAGCGACGACAAGTAAGTATTTTTTCACGCATCCCCCCCCAGTGCTGTGTCACAAACCACTGTCATCCGCAACGGCTCATTATTTAGTCATAGAATATGTCAAATTATGTTTGGCCTACTAGTCTGAGATATAACAATATGTCTGCGAATGGAATGACGGATCAATCGGAGCTTAAAAGACTAACAAGCGTTGACTGAATAACCGAGATACTCGCTTTTTCAGACAAACCTTGCTCGCTTCGAAGTCGATTCCACATCTCAAACGAAGCGATGGCGTGTATCGACTCGCAAACAACCTCCGGTAGATCATTCAACTCAGGCAACCAGGCTTCTAGATCCTTTCTTAAACCTTTCTGATTGCGTGCGTAGTTGTTGCGTAACATCTGATATCGCCATAACTGCGCTTTGGTGCCCAACACCAGGTTTTTCAATTGCTCAAACGCAGCACTTCGCCGCTCTACCGCGCGGCCGACTCGCTCCCCTAGAGAACCCTGTCGATCGCCACCAATAAAGAGGGCCTCATAAGAGTCGCGCAGCTGATCATCGGCCGCCTTGAACAAGGTCTCCATGTCATCAAAGTGGCGGAAGAACGACCGTATTAGCACTCCAGCACGATCGGATATCTGCTGCGCAGTTGGCACAAGCACCCCGTCCTCCTGCAGCGAGAGTGCCGCTTCGATAATAGCCTGGCGTGTTCGCTCTCCACGTTGCCGTCGACCATCAACCGAAACTACTGCATTGCTGTCTGCCATTGAGCCCTCTGACTGAGGCATACTTTACTTGAAGTGATGAGTGTACACCGACATGCTTGGCATGAGTACGACCACCTGAGTTCAGAGCACCGGTGCCCAAACATGGCAACCAGCTGCTTCAGGCGGCACGCCGATAGGGTAAAAACACATGTTCGTCGCGGCCAGGGTAATGGTATTTGCTGCCGTGGAGCTGTTCGAAAATCCAGGTATTTTTACGGAAGCCAGAGCCGATTTTGACCTTCGACGCGGCACCAACTTCTAGTGCCACGCGCTCCTAAGAAATAGAGAGTCGCTGCTCGACCACCGCCGCTACCAGTCCGACGCCGTTATCTCCAGCGAGACGCAGCGAGTGTTTTAGTGATCGCTTAAGCGCTGAGGCCAACACACGTTGCTGATATGGAAGACTTTCCACATAGTCGGGTAATAACTCGTCAAAGCTTTGCGAGCGGGCGGCCTGCGCTTGGAATCCTTCAAGGAACTGGACCAGCGTATCTCTAACCGTCTGGCTGAGATCAGAATCAAACCGAAGCTTCCAAGTCATATCCTGGCTGAGCTCGCACTCAGCAACGTAATCACCGGGCAATCGTCTGCCCCACTCATCGGGCGAGATGAGCGACAACTGCCACTCACCTTCAGCACGATACAGGAAGTAAGTATTATCAGGCGCCACGCGAAACTTAAATGCTGCCGATAAGACAAGGCTTGAGCACCAGTAGTCCAGCAGCGCTTCATCTGCAGATTTTGGACGAATCTCGACGGGTGCTGCAGCAGCCATCTGCTGAAGCACCATAACAAGTCCTTTACCCTGCGGATTGCCATGTGGATTTACCGTCTCGTTCATGCGTTTCTATAAATCAGCTAATTCTGGTTGTGCTGCAATAATCGCGTTCTTGACCTGCTGAGGGATAGGTCGGCTTTTTCGCGTATCCTTATCGACGAAGACATAGACAAAACTGCCGCGAGTGACAATTTGATTGGTCGTCGTATTCAACATTTCAAACCCTAAAGTACAACTGGAGTTCCCTAGTCTAGTGAAACTGCAGGACACATCCAAAATGTCCCACGCCAGGCACTCAGCGACAAAATCGATGTTGGCATTGGCAGTGAACGTTAGGAAGTCACCGTCAGGGCCGGCATCCCAGCCGACTTGCTCGAGGTACTCAGACACCACCTCATCTGCGAGTACGAGGTAGCTCCCGAAATAAGTGTGTCCATTGGCATCTGTATCGGCAAAACGAACTTTTATTTGTCCGGTGTAAGCAGCTTTCACAACTCTAGTTCCTCTCCTTGAGTGTCGATCGAGGCAAAGCCTCGATGGTGACGCAGTATGGGCGTTATTGTTTTCACTTACCATGCTCGAGCATCGCTATAAATCCATCTACCTCGACTCAAATCATGAACACTCGTCCATACGTGCAGGCAATGACGCCAATTAAAGTGAAATTTCCAGCTTGATGCTGATCGCACTTACATCAGCTTGATAAAGGCCTTATCATTCCGGGCGGCCGAAGAGTCACAGCGTGTTACCCGGGGGAAATCAATGAACACGAATGTCATCGTCGCAGTTTTCGCGATCGCTGTTACCGTCATTATCTGGTTCGGTACGACAAACAATGACAAGTCTTGGACTGGCAATCGCAATGTCTGTGTTGGCGAGTGCTATGACGCATGGAAGGCGGAAAATGGTGGAAGCATTGCCGATCTTGAGCGCGTAAAGCAGGAAGCGCTAGCCGCAGCTTCACCCGAAGCACTCGGTGAGACTTATTACAGCCAGTGCATCGCCTGTCACGGCGGCAATGGTGAAGGCGGCATTGGGCCTATGCTTGCAGGCCAAGCCGTTAGTGATATTGCGGACAAGCTGACCGGATACCGTGCAGGCGAATCACGTGGTGCTCAATCAGCCATGATGTGGCCTGTTGCTAAACCAATGACTGATGACGACATCGGCAACATCGCAGCCTACATCGGTACACTGTAACGGTTCATCTAGGAGGTAGCGCCTACCTCCTCTGTCTCTCTTTCGAACCATTGCCAGAGCGTCCCCGCCAGGGATAAGGGGATAATTAGGATCGCCGATGCTGCTGACAGCTGCGTGGCCAGCACAAAAAGTACGAGTGACTTCACAAGTTCTTGCACCCTAAACCATGCCGAGTCGTAATTGTTCAGTAAAGCCGCGTTCGCGACACCCAGCCACAGCATCATCCCCCACGCAAAGAGCTCATAGCCGCGGAGAAGTTGGCTGTTTTGTGCCGCCACCAACAGCAGCGTTATCAAGATCAAATTGAAGGTACCACTCATCTTTCGAGCTCGGGACACCTGTGGGTCGTACTTTTCAAACGGTTCACCCGTGATCGATTCCTTTTTCGCCAATAGATCTGAAGGCTGCCAAGATGGGTGCGAGAAAGGTACCCGCAAGCGGTCTGACCAACTGTGTGTCCGCCACATATCACTGGCCATATCTCTGTAAACGTGAAGCCACGCCTCTAGAGGAGACCAAGATCGAAGGGGCTTGGTGATGCCATAGACGCAAGGCTCAGACGACAACTCGCATTGATAGGAACCAAACAACCTATCCCAAACGATGAACACGCCGCCGTAATTACGGTCTAAGTAGCAAGTATTCCTCGCATGATGAACGCGGTGATTTGATGGGGAAACAAATACGTATTCGAACCAACCAAGCTCGCCGACGTGCTCGGTGTGCACCCAGAACTGATAAATCAGATTGAGCGCACCCACCGTTACCATCATTTCCGCTGGAACGCCTATGACGAACAAGGGCGTGTAAAAAATCCAACCAAAGAGGAACCCGGAGCTTGTCTGACGCAGCGCGGTTGATAAGTTGTAATCCTCGCTTTGGTGGTGAACCACGTGCGCGGCCCAAAAAAGCTTTACCTCGTGTCCAACGCGATGGGAACAGTAGTAGCAAAGGTCGTAGAGCACAAAAGCGATCAACCACGCCTGCCAGCCCTCACTCGTCCACGTCGTAAAAGGTGTCACCGAAGCTAGCCATGCGTAGACAGCACCACCGACGCCCAGCGTAACGAATCGCCGCGCCTGGGAGAGACCGCCCAGCGTTAGACTGCTGACCGCATCCGTCAGCCTGTAAGTGTCCCGCCCACACCAGCGTCCCCATGACCACTCAATGGCGATAGACAGCAGGAAAAACGGTACGGCTAAGGCAATAAGATCCATAGCTTGAGTATAACCCTGTCCGTGTGCAATCCCCACGTCACAACCTCGACAAAGCCGTTTGGTGCGATCAAATGATGAATACTTAACGCCAATGCACACTGTCAGCAAATTGTGGGATCACACGTCTATTGGCCCGCTAGTGTCCAATCCTTAATACGGCACGGAAACATAACGATGCACATACTCACCCCCATAGCACGCTCTACCTCGCTTAGCGCTATCTTCACTGCCTTTACATTCCTCGTCTGTTTCCCGGTCTGGGGGCAACATGCCATCGGTGCGACACACGAAGCCAGGATTGAGCGAGATCAGTACGGTGTTCCACATATTTACGGTGAGACCGATGCCGATGCCGCGTTCGGGCTGGCCTACGCACAGGCAGAAGATGCATGGCCGATTATGGAGGGCAGTCTGCCTTTTTTCCGCGGCACGGCAGGGCTCTACGAGGGTCAGGAAGGCGCGCAGTCTGACTATCTGGTGAAATGGCTCGACTTGTGGGGAACCCTTGATCGCGACTACGAGCGAGTCCTGTCGCCCGAGATCCGCCGTTATGTCGAGGCGTTTGCTGAGGGCTTTAATGCGTTTACTCGAGATAACCCCTCTGAAGTGAAGCATCTGGAACTGTTGCCGGTAACCGGTAAGGACATTATTGCTGGGCATATGCTGAGGCACCCACTGTTGTATGGCTTTGATGGCCCCGTGCTCGAACTCTTTGGCGACGAGAGGCCTAACACGGTCAGCAAAGCGCCTTATAACCCCAAGCCTAAAGACCCTATTGGCTCCAATGCAACGGCGATTGCTCCCTCCAGAACCGAGGACGGATCTACCTACCTCATTATTAATTCTCACCAGCCACTTACAGGACCTGTCGCTTGGTACGAAGCGCATATTGAGTCAGGCGAGGGACTCAATGTTATGGGCGGCCTGTTTCCTGGCGCACCGACCGTGGGCGTCGGTTTTACGGAAGAACACGGATGGGGCGCGACGGTAAACAAGCCTGATCTCGTGGACATTTACGTGCTCGAGATGAACCCCGAAAACCCCAACCAATACCGTCTCGACGGTGAGTGGCGTGACCTACAGGTTGGCGAGGTAAAGCTAAAATTAAAACTCTGGGGCTTTATTCCCTGGTCGGTCAAACGGGAAGTACTCCGATCAGTGCATGGCCCTGCCTTGAGGACCGAGCACGGTGTGTATGCCATTCGCTACGCCGGCATCGATGAGATGAAACAGGTTGAGCAATGGTTGGCTATGAACAAGGCGAAGAACTTCGAGGAATGGAAAGCGGCGGTCGCTCTGAATCACATACAAAGCTTCAATTTCGTTTATGCCAATCGACACGGTGACATTCACTTCATTCATAACGCTCAGTTACCGGTCAGAGTCCCGGGCTGGAATTGGCAGCAATACCTCCCTGGCGATCGCTCAGACCTCATCTGGCAGCGTTACCATCCCATCTCAGCGCTTCCTCAGGTGACCAACCCCGAGTCTGGCTTTGTGCACAGTGCGAACCAGACGCCTTTCAACATCACGGAGCCACAGGACAATCCACGGCCCAACACAGTACCTGCTGACGGCGGATGGCAAACACGAATGACAAACAGGGCAACTCGTGGCCTGGAGCTAGTTGCGGACTTTGAGCAGATATCATTCGAGGAGGCCTGGGAGCTTAAGCACGACAATAGCTATTCGGCGAACTATAGAGGCATAGCGTTTTTAAACGAAGTGATGGCACTCCCGAGATCGAGCGACACGGTGAGCCGTGCAATCGAGATTCTTGAGAGCTGGGATCTTGGGACTGATAAAGAAAATCGGGGCGCTGCACTCGGTGTCTGCGTCCTTGCCGCTGAATGGCAAGCTGAGAGCGGCGGTACCAGCAACCCTGATGCAAAAACCATCCTTGATGATTGTATTAATCAAACCCTTAAGATTGGTGATCGACTTGATCCTCGCTGGGGTGATGTGAATCGACATGGTAGAGACGGTACACACTGGCCGGTTGCCGGAGGCCCTGACACGTTGCGCGCGATCTATTCTCGACGACTTGATGGAGACGATCATCTGACGGCTGTTGCCGGGGATGGACTTTACTACTTCATACGATGGATGCCCGATGGCGAGCAAAAAGCACTCGGCACTCATCAATACGGTAATGACATGACCGACCCGAAGTCACCGCACTATCTCGACCAAGCCGAGGACTATACCAACGAGATCCTTCACGAACCCCTATTCACCTCGGACAGTCGTCGTGGACGGATAACAAAGCAATACTCTGTTCGCTCCGATTGAGTCAAAAAACGCGTGTTTCGAGAGAATTCATACCTTCCCCAGAACTCAACGCATAGCCACACGTAAAGACTCAGTTCTAGACCCACTATTTGGGGTCGCCTACAACAGCCGTCACATTCTGCTGGCGGCTTCCCCATTAATCTCACCTCAGTCCCATTTTGCCTGCTTTGCTCTACCGGCTTCTTCACCGGTTGATATGCTGAAAATCTTAAAAAATCTCGATAAAAGAGTTACATACGAACGAATATGGCAAAGGTACAAGTCCTCGGCGATAAGGCGGATGGTTATCAACTAACCGTTGACGGAGAGCCCTTCTTTATTAAAGGAGCGGGGCTGGAGTTCGGGCACCTGAAATCATTGGCAGAAGCCGGCGGAAACGCCTTTCGAACCTGGCGCGTAGCCAATGGCGAGCGCGATGTGATCGATATTCTGGATGAGGCAAAGGCGCTAGGCTTAAAGGTGTGTATGGGACTCGATATCGCGCGCGAGCGGCACGGATTCGATTACTCAGATCAGGCCGCAGTCATCGCTCAAAATGAGGCGATGATGCACGATGTGATTCGACTGAAAGATCACCCGGCGCTCCTCATGTGGGGACTGGGCAATGAGCTAAATTTGCGCGCGAAAAATGACGGCGTTTGGGATGCAATGGAGGATCTAGCCGGTCGCATCAAGCAGGTCGACCCTGATCACCCTATCACTACCATGCTTGCAGGAATCGATGAAGCCACCGTGACGGCCATTGCCCAGCGGGCACCCTCTCTTGACTTTTTATCGTTCCAAATCTACGGCGAAATAGAGCACCTACCAGAAATTCTGGAGAAGGTGGGATACGACGGCCCCTACCAAATAAGCGAGTGGGGCCCGACAGGACATTGGGAAGGTCTGGAGACCGACTGGGGTCAGCCTTTTGAGCCCTCAAGCACAGAGAAGGCAAACGACATCGCTCGTCGCTATAAAGAGATTATTTTAGCCGACAGCAAGCGCTGTTTAGGTGCCTACATCTTCTTATGGGGGCAGAAACAGGAGCGAACACCCACCTGGTACGGCATGTTTTTAGAGACGGGTGAACGCACGGCGGCTGTGGATGTCATGCAAAAGGCGTGGACTGGCGACTGGCCGACACATCAAGCCCCAGAGATTCAGTCGCTGCGCCTCAATGCCGAAGAAGCACCGACAAGTATTAAAGGGGCTGTCAATCAGATATTCCGCGCTGAGGTCCACGCGACTAAGAGTGATGATCACCTTATTTCTTGGCGTGTGCGCGAGGAAGTCCCAACCGCGCTGCAAAGCGATGGTGGCGACTTTGAGCCCACCCCGCCCACTGTTAAAGCCGTTATCGGAACTCAGCACCGACAATTCAATTTTCAGCTATCCGAGCCTGGCGAGTATCGCCTCTTCTGTCAGATAGACACGCCTCATGACAGCAGCGCCGTTGCCAACATTCCTTTTCTTATTAAACACGAGCCTCCAAAACGTACGAGGTTGTTCAATTTGCTCAGAAGAAGCGCAGCATGACAACTAGCACTCTCACCCAATCATCCGATCAGATGTCAGACACGACACGGACATCGACAATTCCGATGTCCCAGAAAGTGGCATTTGGCATCGGAATGCTGGCCAATCAAATGTTTCCAGCCGCTCTCGGCATCTTCATGGTGATTCTCGTGGAAAGTCTGGGCATGAGCCCTTTGATGTGGGGCCTCATCTTCTTCCTACCCAAGCTAGTGGATGCGCTTACGGATCCGCTCATGGGGTATATCTCGGATCGAACGGAGTCTCGGTGGGGCAAACGCCGACCGTTTGTGTTAATAGGGGCAGTGGTCGCAGGCCTGTCCTACATTGCCATGTGGCAACTGTATGAAGATAACGGCATCACCTACAATTTTTGGTACTTCTTGGGCTGGTCGATTGTATTTTTCCTGGGCATGACCATCTTTAGTGTTCCCTACGTCGCCATGGGCTATGAGATGAGCGACGACTACCATGAACGCACGCGCTTAATGGCCGTCGCGCAATGGATAGGCCAATGGGCCTGGGTCATTGCACCCTGGGGTTGGGTTGTCCTTTATGACCCCGAGTGGTTTGCGTCTGCGACTGAGGGCGCTCGAACCGTGTCAATTTATGTGGGCCTAATTTGCATGTTACTGGCAATCGTACCGGCCATTTTCTGTGACTCTGAAGATACTAGTAGTGCTGAGCCAAAGTCAGACGGTAGAACACTGGTGCAAACCTTCGTAGAGCTTTTCAGAGGTATTGGTATTACCCTAAGAAACAAGCCATTTCAGCGGATCTGCACTGCGACCTTTTTTATCTTCAATGCCTATAACTGCGTCGCCGGTTTTGCATTTTTCATCATCGTCTACTACATGAATAATGGCGATCCAGTTGCAGCCGGTAACTGGCCAGCGCTGTTTGGCAGTGTTTCTGCGCTTTTCACCTGCTTCCTTGTCATACCGATCGTCAACTATATGGCGCAGACACTCGGAAAGCACCGCACCTTCTTGATCACTCAGAGCATGTCGCTCGCTGGCTACGCGATGTTTTGGTGGAGTTTCTCTCCCGAGAACCCCTACCTAATGTTCCTCCCAATCCCACTATTTGTGTTTGGCATTGGCGGCTTGTTTACCATCATGATGTCCATGACCGCTGATATCTGTGATCTAGACGAGCTCGAAACAAATGAGCGGCGCGAGGGGCTCTTTGGTGCTATTTATTGGTGGATGGTGAAGTTCGGTGCTGCTTTTGCCGGGCTCTTGAGCGGTCTCATTTTGGCATTCGTCGGGTTTGATCAGAATGTTGCCGTACAAACCGAGGAAGCACTCAACGGTCTTCGAGCAGCCTTTATTTTGGTACCTGCTTCGGGAACCTTGATAGGCATTTGGGCGATGTGGAGCTACGACCTCAACGAGGAGGCAGTCACTGCCATCAGGGAAAAGCTTGATTCACGACGGGCATAATACCGTCTGACCGCTAGTGGGGTGACCCGAGTGTCTGTTGGCGAGTACCGAACAGAAGACACATAGGCCGCCAAGAGCCAAGAGACGTAACGCTGCATCGATCCGCTTTTGCAACGGACACAATAAAGCCCGCATTCGCGGGCTTTATTGTTTAGAAAAAATACGTTAACCCATCACCTGTGTGACCCGGACATCGAGGCGCACATATTGTCCCGTCTTTTTAAACAGTGCTTCTGATTGCTCGGCATTCAACACGCTACCTGCAACCGACTCCGTTGCACCATTAGCGGTGTGCAAGGTGATTGATGGCGAATCAGCAAGCGTCATCACAACCGGCACCTGACAGTAGGTAAAGCCCAGCTCGCCAGCCTCCAATGCAACCGCTTGCGAGGCACCCGCCGTATCGAAGTAGCGCAGCGTTGCCGAAGATCCCAAGAACTCTGATCGGCGGAGTACTGATGGCTTGAAGCTCACTCGGGCGTCTGCAACCTCTACGCCCAACTCGAGGAGACGTGTCAGCACTTCCTCTTTCACCTGCCCCGTCATGCCCGGCTGACGAGCACCAGCGAACCCAGGTGTGTGGGAATACGGGTCGGTTGGGAAGGCACCATAGACGTCTGGCGTCTTATTAAAGCCAATACCCTCACGCACATCGTAGTATGCAGCCAGTAAGCCTGCTAATACCTCCGCACATGCACCCGCCTCCTCCGCTTGCTTTACCGTTTCCATAACGGCGAGCAGCAGTTTGGATACCATATGCCAGTAGATAGATCCCAACCCCTCATAGGCGTACATGCCACCCGAGCGGCCCGTAAAGTTTGCGCAATCAAACAGGTCAGAGAACAAGGTCTCGATCGCTGCTCTCTCTGCCGAGACGTCCTCTGCAAAACCATCCTCTGCAAGGCTTGTCAAAGCTGTCGCCACCGAGCCCGTGTTATTGAATTTTCCTGCGAAAAACGCCTGACCCGATCCATCAACTTCAATCAGATCTGTGTTGCCAGCGGCAACTAGTTTGGTCATCAACGTGGAGGACTTCACGAACTCGTCGGGAACCAGATTGCGCGCCATAAAGCTGGGTAGCTGACGATTGGGGTACAGCAGGTACGAGTGCTGTCGCGCAGTGTAGAGAGAGGATGTACGGAGCGTTTTGAGCAAGACGAGTGACTCATCGGCTTCCAAAAGCTCTGAACTCAACACCGCAACCTGGCCCTCAAGCATTTCGCACAGATACTTGATTTCAACACCGTCCTCGCGCACTGCAATGCGATTGTAGGCGTGATAAAGGCCATCCTGGCGACGGTTAGATCGAATACTAATGGCACTGATGTCACGTGCACGGGATAGACAATCGACTATGCTGGCGAGGCTTACCGACCTTTTTGACGCTGAGAAACCGTGATCATAGATACCTTGACGGTACCGTTCCGCCGCTGTCCCAAAAGCCTCCATCACCTCTTTCCTGACGGCATCAGAGACCGGTCCTTTACCGATTGACCCCTGTTGCGCCTCGAGTACCGAGCCGACGTCAGACATAAACGCTGCAACCTCTGCAGATAACTGCACTGAGTCCTGCTCGAGTTCCGAGAACAGCGGAACTGCCTTGTTTAAGAAACGATGGAGGTAACACAGGGTCACAACGGAAACACCTGTACCCACGAGTGCATTGTTCGCATCATTCCACTCGGGTCGCTGGGTGTTCATCCAAATACCCGAATCGGGAATGAAGTTGGCTATCTTGGAAAGCAGCGTGACCAAGATCTTTTCGGCGAGGTTGACTTGGTAGACCTCACCGCTAGGCGCGGGCATCAACCGACCATCCGCCCCCATCGACTCAACACGGCCATCGATGACACGATCCAGATCCTTATCAAACTCGATAGTGTCGCAGGGGTCACTAAGAATGCTGGCGTATGACTTAATGCGGTAGGGCACATTAGCGTAAGCAAAAATGTCACTAAACATCATTGACTTTAATGCTACGGGATTGTGGGCAAGGGACTGCTCGATCAACTTGAGTAGGTAAATGAGCTGGTGATCACCCCAATAACCAATATTCGCCCAGGGGTTTTCAGGCTCTGGGCGCTCCCAGTCGATCCCCTGCCGA
Organism: uncultured Halieaceae bacterium; assembly: GCA_913031575.1. GTDB lineage: Bacteria > Pseudomonadota > Gammaproteobacteria > Pseudomonadales > Halieaceae > Luminiphilus. The sequence continues at coordinate 87,012 of CAJWEV010000004.1, forward strand.
GTAATTCGGTAGGGGTTGTAGCCATCCGCTGTCGTCGCATTGACAAACTTTGAAATCATGTTCACGCCAAAGCACGGGATGGAGGCACTCAACGCTTCCCAGTTTTGGAAAATATCCCGCCAGTTGCCCTCATAATTGAGAAGCTTGTTGCCTTTCTCATCTTTCACTTTGATTGCGAATCGATTCCACGGCCGCGATGGGTCGCCGTGACGACGACTGAAACTCAGCGGTAAATATTCTCTGCATAAACGCTCGAGCTGTAGATCCGTATTGCCGACAAGAGCCGCGTCAAGATCGTGATAGGTCATTTGCGCTGGCAATGCGTCAAAGAAAGGCGTACTAGTTTCAAAGACCTCGCGATTCCATTCGGCACAAAAAGCCATGAGGTCAGTCTTCTCGATGGCATAGTTATCAATGAACAGACCGCCACGCATGATATTAAACAGTACGTTTGACGCGTGGTGATTGGCGCTTAGCCTGTCACCCGTCATCTGTATGCCATCAGCGGTACTAATCAGGCGCTCCAGATTTCGAGACCCGATCTCGATATCGTCTGAAATTAATGCGGACACATCGGCGTCGCTTTGAATCAACGACACCGTATCTCTGACGGCTGCCGGACCTTGATTGACGTCGGCCACAATTCCCCAGCTACGCTCGGCACCTGCAGCCAGGTCGAATGTCTGATGGACGAAATACGCGCCTCGCCGGCCCAAGACCTCTCGTTCTTCCCTGATGGCAGCGCCAGATCTAAACTGACTCAGCTGGGTTGAACTGATGAGATAGCTTGCGTCCTCTATCCCATACGACCAAACGGTCGTTGCTGACAGCGCCTCGCTGGGTTCGGCTTTGTCCGAAAGGATCGAACTCATTACATAAACAGCCAGACCCGAGTTCGGTGCCAACTCATTTTTCTTGTAGGCATCGACCAGGCAACTCAGCTCGTTTTGCGTGCCGGCCAATACGCCATAAGGCAACAAGTTCTCAATGCCATCGAGGATCTCGACTGCGGAATCAGTATTCTTGGTCGACGCTATGGTGGACTGCTTTACAAAGCCAAAGCGGTCAGAGGTCGACCAAGAATAGGTAAACTGCAGACCAAGATCGTGATTGATCTCTTCAAAAATGAGCTTGTCACCCAGCACATTCTTGTAGAGGTTTCGCGTGATGCTGTAGACGCCTTTATGAGCGCGAGAGAAGGGCTCCCAGAGCATCCGCTTGCCACCCCGATCGGCAATCACGATCGTTCGACTGCCCGTGTTATCGGAGTTGTCGCGAATTTTGTCCTCGGTGTAATAAGGGAACAGTGCGCTATCACAATCCGTGCGACCGGCAGAGAGGCCGCCGCGCGTCGAGATAAACATCCAATGATTAGAATCGCTAACGACACTGATGAAGAAATCATCCATGCCATCGACGTTGGCAATACGATAAAAAGATTCACCATCACGAGTGACGTAGTCACCCTCAACGGCAGTGGACGACGCATTCAGCGGATTCGTACCCAAATACAACGTTTCGTTAGTCATATCTCTCAATCATTAATATCGTGATATTCGAACTGCGAAGCGATTAAGTCGACGCGCAGTCTACCGCCCTGCTCTAATGGCGACGCCTATACTAATCGTCGGCATATTCAGTTTTACTGACAAACGGAGAAACTTAATCGAATGTCATCACATCCCTCTCAACCCAGGACGATATGCTAAAACACCACCTGCTCTAGCAATACCAAGGTTCATCCAACTTAACCAGTCAATGTGCCATTCCGTCGTATTGACTATGCCTAAAAGGGAATCCTTGCTAAGAATCGCGTCTTCATCGTCAAACACCTACGACAAGACGTGCGATGAAACACATGTTTAGACTTACAGGGAAACGCCATTTAAGAACAGGAATGAAGTTGATAAATGGAAAACACACTCGTGAAATTCGAAGCGGTCCATATCGACTCCCCAGATAAGCAGGATCAGCACCTAAGCTGGTTGGGTCACAACGTCGAACGGACATGGAATTCCACCAACGAATTTCGGTGAATTGTTTCAGGAGTTTTCTTTGCGGGAGTAGCTCTAGTCGGCCGATGAAGCATAAATATTGGTTCATATCTTCGAAGCATTCGGCGGCTACTGGAGAGGATCAGATTCCTCGCTGGAGCAGGAGAAGCATTAGGGATTTATCGAGCGGATAATCCCGGCAAGAAAGCACTGTCGCTGCAGCTATGATGTTGGCGAACAATAGACATTACGCGCACCCTGGCTAACGTGGTTTAGTAGCGCGGTGTCATAAATGGCGCCGAGAATAAACAGCGCCCGTGTATACATGTATTAATGCGTATACTGGAGATTAATAAAAAATACAGCAGGGGCTTTGCGGTAATGAATGGTGCAGATTTGCTTATACAGAAACTCGCAGACGCTGGTGTTAGCGCTTGCTTCGCCAATCCTGGCACTTCCGAGATGCAGCTCGTCGCCGCTCTCGATAAGGAACCCCGAATTCGAGCTGTGCTTGGTCTTTTTGAGGGTGTAGTTACAGGTGCTGCAGATGGGTTTGGGCGCATGACCGACACGCCCGCACTCACGCTACTTCATCTTGGGCCCGGTTATGCCAATGGCATCGCCAACCTTCACAATGCATCACGAGCCCGCGTGCCCGTGTTGAATATGATTGGCGATCACGCAACTCATCATTTGGAGTTGGATGCACCGCTGACGTCTGATATCGACGGGCTGACCTCGGCTATCTGCGCCTGGACAGGGGTGTCAAGCAGCCCGGACGATTTACCCGAAGTGGGACTAAAGGCGTGGCAAGCCAGCATGGAATATCCCGGTAATGTCACCGCCTTTGTAGCGCCCGCGAACCACGCCTGGGATCCCGCTAGCGGTGATATCGATATCCCCGACATTGCAACGCCTAAAACTCTAAGTGACGATAAGATTATTGATGCAGCCGTAGCACTGAAGAACAGTGACTCCTCGGCCTTGTTTATGGGCGGCCGTGCTCTGCGCGAGTCAGGCCTGATTCAGGCAGGACGCATTGCTGAAGCAACTGGCGCTCGGCTGATCACCGAAACCTTCTTCACGCGTCAGCAGCGAGGCGCTGGACGCGTTGAAACCGAGCGCCTGCCCTACTTCGGTGAAATGGCTGCAGAGCACCTAAAAGGGCTCGATACCTTGGTCATTATCGGCAGCAAGCCACCGGTATCCTTCTTTGCCTACCCCGGAAAACCCGGATGGCTATCACCTGAAGGGGCGAGTCTGCTTCAAATGGGCGATCACAATGTCGATGCTATCGACACCCTGACGCGCCTTGCCGATGCCCTTGGTGCACCCGAGCAGGTGACTAAAGTCGCACAAAAAGTCGAAAATACTCTGGAGGCTGGCCCTATTAATGCGGTAGAGCTTGGTAAGGTGATTGCTAATCGGCTACCCGAAAACGCCATTGTCGTCGATGAGGGCGCAACCAATGGCCTTGGGGCGTTTCTCATCACCGGTAATGCCGCGCCACACGATTGGTTAACGCTTACTGGTGGGGCTATCGGAGCAGGTTTGCCTATGGCGGTTGGTGCCGCTATCGCATGTCCAGATCAAAAGGTGATTGGCCTGGAGGCAGATGGATCGGCGATGTACACCGTCCAAGCGCTATGGACGATGGTGCGCGAAGACCTCGACGTGACTGTGTTGATTCTCAACAACGGGTCGTACGCCATCTTGAATATTGAGCTAGCACGCGTTGGTGTGGAAGCACCCGGGCCTACGGCTCTGTCATTGCTCGACCTGACTAACCCAGCGATTCAGTGGACCGATATCGCCAAAGGCATGGGCATGGCAGCAGAGCGCGTCGATACAGTTGAAACATTGGATCGTGCGATGGCAGAGGCAATGGCGGAAACAGGCCCGCGCCTTATTGAAGTCATCTTGTAACCAAGGATCGCGCCTTTGTGGACGTCGGCATTGCCGCAAACTGAAAATAAACAGCTTGCGATTCGTAATTGTCAGATATACTCGCACAATGCTCAGGCTTCCCATGTTGATGAGGTTCTCAAGTCTGTCAGTTTCGCTGGCATGCGTGTTCATGTTCGGCTGCACAGAGTCACCTGATGAGGAAAAACGCACTTCACGCGGTTCTTGGAGTGCGCGCGAGCTTCCTGTCGTAACCGCGCCCGTAGAGCGCGCACCGCTAATCGATTCCATAAAATCTGTAGGCACCGCGCGGGCCCGCCAAAGCGTGACGTTGTATCCAGAGAGTTCCGGGGTGGTAACGTTCGCAAAACTCGCCCCCGACACACCGGTGACGACAGGCGAAATACTCCTCAAATTGGATGATCGTGACCAAGCACTTGCGGTTCGGCAGGCGGAAGTAGAGCTTGCAGAAGCGAAACGAATACTAAATCGGTATCTTTCTCTAAACTCGACTGACGCGAATATTCCGCAAAGCACCATCGATACTGCGCAGAGTAATCTTGATTTGGCCGAGATTCGGTTGGCGCAAGTCGAAGTAGAGCTCTCTCGTCGTCAAGTAACAGCCCCGTTCTCAGGGCGCATTGGCATCACCGATGTGGAAATTGGTGATCGAGTGGACACATCAACTGTCGTGACCACGCTGGATGACCGAAGCATTCTTCTCGTTGATTTTAAGGTGCCCGAGAGTTTCATCGGTCGCATTGTGATGGATCTTAACGTGCAAGCGCGACAATGGGAGTCACCAGACGACAACACCTCCGGGAGAATTGTTGCGGTCGATTCTCGCGTGGATTCAGCTACGCGCGCCTTCCGAGCACGAGCGGCGATCGACAATAGCGCCGATAGTCTCCGGCCTGGTATGGCGTTCGAAATCGACGCGTCAATTGAGAAAGGTGAGTACTTGAGCGTCCCAGAATTGTCCGTCCAATGGGGTGCCGACGGCCCCTACGTATGGTCCACAAAGGGTGATCGGGCGATGCGCTACCCTGTTGAGATGGTGCGGCGCATTGAGGGCCGGATGTTGATTCGCGGCGAATTAGTCGAGGGCCAGCGAGTTATTCTCGAGGGTATTCAGAGTGTTCGGCCCGGCATGAAGATTAAAGATATCAACTCAGCTACAACGACGGCTCGATCACCCAAAAATGACCCGGCTGATCGCACCTAAAATGCCCAGCAAAACACAATGAAAGGCACACTCAACACCCTAGCCGGTGCCGGGCTCCCCGCTCTGGGCGTCAAGCGCCCATGGCTTGTCGCCGTAATGAATCTGTTGATTGCCATTGCGGGTTCGGTCGCAATTTTTGCCATCGAAGTCAGAGAATTGCCAGACGTCGACGAACCGGTCGTCAACGTTCGGGCCAACCTGCCGGGAGCGTCCCCAGAGACGATGGACGCCGAGGTCACACGCATTCTCGAAGGTGCTGTTGCGCGCGTCAGTGGCGTAAAAGAGGTGAACTCCAACAGCGAGGAGGGAAATACCCGGATTCGGGCCGTGTTCAATCCTAGCTCAGATGTTGATCGTGCGGCCGCCGATGTTCGGGAGGCTGTTAGCCGAGTTCAGCGCCAGCTCCCTGACAATGTTGAACAATTAGCTGTTTTCAAGGCGGACGAAGACGCCGAGGAAATAATGCGCATCGCCGCACAGGCGAATGATATGTCCGAGCAGGACCTTGCAACCATCGTAGAGCGCGATGTCGTTCCTGCCTTTATCTCTCTACCGGGCGTTGCCGATGTACCAGTCTTCGGCTCACGTCGTCAGATTCTCAGAGTTGAACTAGACCCCAGTCGCATGAGCACCTATGGCCTCACCGTAACGGATGTCCGATCAGTGCTAACACAAGCACCCCTCGATGTTCCTGCTGGCAGCTTTAGAACCAGTGACCAAACGCTCTTGGTGCGTGCGGATGCGGCTGTGGATTCAGAGGCCGACATCGGTAATCTTCTCATTACCGATACGGTGCGCTTGCGTGATGTGGCTAAAATTGCCTATACACCTGACGACGCAACCTCAATAGTTCGACTGAATGGTCAGCGAGTGCTGGGTGTCGGTGTGGTAAGGCAGGCAGGCTCAAATACGATTCAAATCTCGGAAGGGGCCCACCGAGCGGTTGCACAATTCAATGCTCAGCGAGATGACATTAAGCTAACGGTCATCTCTGACGAGGCCATCTTCATCAACGGTGCGGTAACGGAAGTGTTACGGACGCTCGCGTTCTCGGTACTTATTGTAATTCTGACAATTCGTCTTTTTTCCGGTAGCTGGCGTTTTACCCTTGTACCTGCGATTGCTATTCCGATCTCTCTTCTCGGTACGCTCGCTGCAAGTTGGATTCTTGGCTTCTCTATCAATATCTTGACGCTGCTGGCGCTTGTCCTGGCGACAGGACTGATTGTTGACGATGCAATTGTGGTACTGGAGAGCATTCAGCGCCGACAAAAGCGTGGTGAAGGAACCAGCGCATCGTCTGTCCTTGGAACACAATCTGTTTTTTTCGCCGTTATCGCGACGACGATGGTGCTTGTTGCCGTCTTTGTTCCGATTGCATTTTTGCCGGGGACTTCGGGGCGCCTATTCAGAGAGTTCGGGCTGGTCCTCACCGTGGCAGTGGCCATCTCCTCGTTTGTGGCATTGTCACTGGTACCAGCGCTGATGGCGCGGCTGGGAAAATCTGAAACTCGGATTGCTGGTAAGCCGGAAGTAATCAATATTTACCAGCGTTTTTACAGCGCCAGTCTGCGATCTGTCCTAAATTACCCAGTGACGTCGGTGATAGTATCGATTGGTATTGCTGCGGCGGCGGCCAGTGTTTATACGTCGCTGGACAGCGAATTACTACCCACAGAGGATCGAGGTAAGCTGAATATATTTGCGCGAGGCCCAGCGGGCGTGGGCCTTCCGTATACCGAGCGTCAATCCGACCAAATTGAAGCCATCTTCCAACCCTACCTCGACTCGGGTGTCGTAGAACGACTGTACAGCGTTGCAGGTCGTTGGGATCCAAATATTATCTCTGTCGTTGGGACACTTTCGCCGTGGAAAGACAGAGAGATATCTCAGCAAGAGCTGGCAGCACAAATTCAACCACAGCTGAATCAGTTACCGGGCGTGACGGCTCGTGTGTTCGGAAGCAACAGCCTTAATATACGAGGGGGTTGGCGCGGTGGCATTCAGTTTGTGCTACTGGGGAGTGAATACGAGGAAATTTACGCGGTAGCGCGAATCTATGCCGATGCCATACGAGAGCGGCTCAGCAGTGTCGAGAATCCGAGGATTGACTACACCCCTTCCCAAGCTCAGATAGCCATCAAAATTGATAGAGAACGCCTGGCTGATCTGAACGTGTCCATAGACGAATTAGCTCAAACACTGCGGGTCATGGTTGACGGGGTTCGAGTCGTTGACCTGAACGGTCGTGACCAGTCCATTCCCATTGTGTTGAAAGCGGGGAAAAACCGCATTCAGGGCCCAAATGACTTAGTGAACCTTTTCGTTCGATCGCAAACCGGTCAACTTATACCCTTGGCATCGCTCGTCACCGTCGTGGAGGAAGGAGTTCCCGATGAATTACGGCGGCTCTATCAGCGACGCTCTATCAGCATAGATATGCAAACCGTTGAGGGGGTGGCATTACAAACCGCTGTCGACGATCTCATGGCATTAGCCAAAGAAGTTGTCCCCGGCTCCATTACTGTTGTCCCTGAGGGCGAGGCCGCACGTTTGGGCGAATCTAAGCGAGACTCTTTCTATGCCTATGGTCTCGCACTCTTGATTGTGTTCTTGGTGCTAGTCGCGCAGTTTGAAAGCCTGACCTCAGCACTCGTCATAATGACCATCGTTCCCTTCGGCCTCGCTGCGGCAATCTTCGCCTTGTTCATCACTGGAACGTCACTCAATGTGTATTCCCAAGTCGGACTCGTGATGCTTATCGGGTTAATTGCTAAGAATGGCATTCTGTTGGTCGAATTCGCCGATCAAAGACGTGATGCGGGTGCCACTGTGCGAGATGCCGTTGAAGACGCGGCAAACATTAGACTCCGACCGATTGCAATGACATTGATCTCGACGGTGCTCGGTGCACTCCCGCTCATCTTGTTCTCGGGTCCGGGGTCTGAAGCACGCGAGGCTGTGGGCTGGGTCGTGTTTGGTGGACTTGGTCTGACGGCACTCTTCACGCTATTCCTTACACCTGTCATTTACCTTGCAGTCGCACGCTTCTCAAAGCCGCGAGCCGACGCAGGGCTGAAGCTCGAACAGGAACTAGAAACCGCCAACGAGCTTTGATGCGTCAGACGCCCCCTGCCGTTTGGTCTATATGCAGGCCACCTAGCAGTCTCCAAACACATCCTGATGCTTATAAGGGCCTGCGGCAA
>CAJWEV010000005.1 GCA_913031575.1 uncultured Halieaceae bacterium
GTAAATTTACTCGCGGCGAAATTCAGACCGCCTTGTTCAGTAATGAAAGCCTGACAGCCGACATGCTCTTGCCCGAGCTACTCGCAGCCTGTGATGCAACGCCTCAACGCTCTATCGAAGACACCCCAGTAAACCTGACCCAAGCCTGTAACGTCCTGGCCGCCTGGGATCGTCGCTTCAACAGCGAGTCACGCGGCGCTGTGTTGTTCAGAGAATGGATCACGCAATACCCCGCTGACGAAACATCACTTGGCTCATCACTGTTTCAACAGCCGTTTAACCCCATGGAGGCAGCTACCACCCCCGCTGGGCTTGCCAACACCGAACTCGCGCTCGACCGACTCGCTCGTGCGGTATTGCTACTTGAAGCCGAGGGCATTGCTCTCGATACGGCGCTGGGCAATCTGCAAATTGGGCACCGGTCTAAGCGCCAATACCCGATTCATGGCGGCAATCGGCACGAGGGCATTGCCAACCTGCAAATGAGTACCAGCGTGGGTAACAACCCAACCGAAACACCCATCTTCACGGGCAGCGACGAGTTTGCTGGGGGCAGCAACAGCTTGTCGAAATCAGGCTACAACGTCGTTCACGGCTCCAGCTTCATTATGACGCTTGGCTGGAATGACACAGGACCAGAGGCCGAGGCCATACTGTCCTACTCACAGTCAGGCGACCCGGATTCTCCACACTTCGATGATCAAACCCAGCTCTATGCCGAGAAGGCCTGGCGACCAGTTCGCTTCACGCCGAGTGATATCGAAACCCATGCGGTATCACGGAGAGTACTTCGCTCGGTTGATTGATCACAAAAAAGCCCGCGACAGCGGGCTTTTCTTATTCAACCCCGGAATCAGTCCGGCGCGTTTGCCAGATCACCTCTGAGATATCGAGCCGCAAATAGGTAGAAAACACCCGACATGAACATAGCCGTTGGGATGATGTACATCATCGCATAGCGCAAAGAATCAACGCCGTGTTGATCCACCAATGAATCGCTCACTAACCCAACCGTTGTGGGTCCCATACCAAGGCCAATAATATTCAAAATAAAGAACAGTAGCGCCGAGGAGACCGCTCTCATCTTAAGGCCCACCATGCTGTGGACACTCGCAATGGTCGCGCCTAGGTAGGCATTGGCAAGAATCGATGGGATTGTCATACACATGAGTGCTGTATAGGGGTCATCAACCCAGAAAGTACTGATTTGAAGCGGTATCGATATGACGCAGGCGCAGACTGCAACCCACATGTACCAACGCTTGTCATTCTTACCTAGCTTGTCTGCGATAACACCTGATCCGAATACACCGATCGCGCCACCCACTCCAATAATGAGCGCCAGCCAGGTGCCGAGCTCGCCGGTTGGCATTTGGTGGGTTCTGATCATGAATGACGCGACCCAGTTAGCGGTGCTATAGCCAGCAAACGCATTCATCGCTGCACCCAAGGCCATAAACAGGAACGAGCGTCGGCTTAACAAGACCTTGAAAACCGTCATCATTGAGGGGTTATCACCGGTAGAGGCCTTATTTTCAGCAAGTCCTCGAATGGGCTCAGGCACTGTTAGGTAGAGCACAAGAGCTAACAGCACACCGGGAATGCCAACGACGAAAAACGCGACACGCCACCCGAAAAACTCGTTCAACCAGCCGCCAAACAAGAAGCCGAACAAGATGCCAATGCTAATGCCCGTTGAGTAAAAACCAATGGCGCTGGCGCGCTTCTCGGGCGGGAACATATCGGAAATCATCGAGTGCGAGGGCGGGCTACCGCCAGCCTCACCAATGCCCACACCGACCCGCGCCGCCAGCAGCTGCCAGTAGTTTTGAGCCAGACCACTGATGGCTGTCATACCACTCCAGATCGTAAGTGAGACAGCAACAATGTTTCGACGATTACTCCTGTCAGCAAGGCTCGCAATGGGTAAGCCCGCAAAAGTGTAAAACACAGCAAAGGCAAAGCCTGTAAGAAGCCCAAGCTGTGCATCGCTCAGCATGAGATCAGCCTTTATCGACTCCTGCAAAATCGACAGTAGCTGTCGATCAATGAAATTAATGCTGTAGACGATCGTTAAAATGCCAAGGGCATAATACGCCGCCTTTGTAGACGCATATGGATTGTTTGCGGTTTCTGCCGCAGCAGTTGAGTCAGTCATGAGATACCACTATTTGAATTATTGAGGTAACGAGCCTGTTCCCAGATGCTCGTTGAAAGTAAACCTACACGACACACCGACTAAGGCATAGGTCTGTTGTGAAAAAGAGATCTTCAGAACTCAATTTGGGCGCCTTTCACTAAAAATCCTACGCAGGGTGACAACATTGGGACCAGTTTTGGACCGGCAGGATGGTCGCTCCCATTTACTGCATCGAACGAATTCGCTTAAAGAAGGGATAGCCCAATGCGATAAGTGCAGCCGTGACCAGTAACTGAACTGGGTATTGAATGGCGGTATAGAGTACGGTCCAGCCTGTGATAGCGAGGAAGATCAGTGCTGGAAGCGGGTACCATGGCATGGTAAACGTCGATTCATCGCGAGTAACGCTGATACGCCGCCGCCTGCTGACAAAAACAGCCACGACAGTGAAGAACGTATTTGCAGCCATTACGAGACCCGCAAACAACAGTATTTGCTCGAAGGTCGAGGTCCATAGAAAGCAGAGGGCAACCAGCCCCATGAACACAATTGAATTTGCGGGAAGGCCACCTTTGTTGGTTTTGCCCAGCCACGCGAGGCCTCGATAATCCTGCCCCAAACGCTGTAGTGCTCGAGGTCCCGCCATAATCATCGCACTGACCGTGGAAATCAGAACACCCGATAGCAGTAGCGAGACAATGAAAGCGCCGCCTTCTCCCAAGACAGTTTCGGCCACAATAAAGGCAATCTCTACTTCACCCGTCATCGATGAAATAGATGCTGAGGTCAAAAAGGCAGTGTTGAGCAGCACATACAGCACGGTAACCAAGGCACAGCCTACGATCAGGGCTCTAGGTAAATCCCTTTGAGGATGCTCCAACTCACCCAAGATATAGGTGGCAGCGTTCCAACCCGAATAGGCATAGGTCACATAGATAAGGGCGATCGCACCTGCACCGGAAAGGATCTCACCCGCATTCAACAGTGAAGCACCTGTGACCTGATGTGAGAAGTCACTGCCAGCGGTAAATGCGGTCAACACAAAGGCGGCAATCAGCAGTAGCTTAAGCAATGTCAGTAGATATTGACCGCTGGAGCTCTCACGATAGGTACGAGTATGAATAAGCACCATGAGCACGATCAGGGTTGTTGCAGTGATCTTGGGCGGTAAGGAGGGAAAGGCGGTGGCGAGATAAATCCCAAATGTTAGCGACGCAAGTGCAATAGGCGCCGCGAAGCCGACGGTGGCTGAAACACAGCCCGAGAGAAACCCCGCGTAGGGATGAATCAACTCAGTCAGAAAGTGATACTCCCCACCCGACGCGGTATGGTGGGCGCCCAATTCTGCGTAACACAGGGCGCCACAGAGCGCACAAAGGCCACCTAAAACCCACAACCACAAAATGGCGCCCGTCGACTCTATTTCCAGCAACTGAAAGCCGAGTGAGGTAAATACCCCTGTGCCCACCATGTTGGCCACGACGACCGCAGTAGCCACCTGAACGGAATAGCTGCGCATGTGTTTGCCTTACTCGAATAGACCTCTGACCTCGATTGAGCATAAAGGAGAGAGTATGCTGGCCGCCACCACCTGTGGAGATTACCGGTGCGGATCGGCCTTTTTTACAATCGCGATATCTATGCCCACACGGCACTGAATCAACTGATTCCAGAGCTGAGCGATCATGACCTCGGCATGTTTTACTCCCAGCGGGTGGGCAGCGCATCACGAACGCGTGACCCGCGGTTGGTAGCATTAGCACAGGTAGAGACAGACTTTGCGACAGCGCCCGGTTTGAGCTTTGAAGTGCTGGCTAGCGAGAGCCATTGCCGCGAAATCGCGATCACCGACATCAATGGCAGTGATCTCAACGTGCTTCGTGCATTCGATGCAGACCTCCTGATCAGTATCCGTTTCGGGCAAATATTCAAAGCCGAAGCCATCGCCCTACCGCGCACTGGCATCATTAACCTGCATTCTGGTCTGTTACCTAAGTACAAAGGCGTCATGGCTAGCTTTTGGTCACTCCTCAATGAAGAGCCTAATCTGGGTACAACACTGCACTGGATTACGGATAAAAAAATTGATTCAGGCGCGCTGATCTCGACCCGCTCCCAGCCGGTGAGATCATCTGATACCTACTGCGAACAAGTCTTATCGCTTTATCGCCCGAGCATAGAGCAGATTTGTGAGTCGGTCGATCAACTACAGTCACTCGCTTCATCCAAAGGCGACGATCTACCCGCTGGCGCTTACTACAGCTTCCCCACTAAAGAGGACATTGATCGATTTGAAGAGCGCGGCTTACGCCTTTTTTAAGATCCCACCCCGTCGCCACGCTAAGGTTCCTAACAGCGGCCAGAGGCACCCGCCGGAGACTGCAACGCAATCGCATTCCGTCTAGACTCATCGACATGATGTTTCAACACCTACGGAGATAAACCCATGGTTAGACATGGCGCTCGCCTTTTTTTCGCACTGTTCTTCACACTGTTAACCGTGTTCATTACCCCTGCCAGCTTTGCGGATACGCTGTTGGTTTCCGGCACCATTTACACGGCGGACGATGCGAATACCGTGGTTGAAGCGGTGGTCATAGAAGAAGGTCGCTTCACCTTTGTAGGTGATTTGGCAACAGCTCAGAGCAAAGCCGGCAAAGATCACCGACACATTGCACTTGGCAACGCCACCGCCTACCCCGGCTTCATTGAAAGTCACGGACACCTCAGTAGTCTGGGCGAAGCCATTACCAACCTCGACCTCAATGGAGTAGATAGCTATCAAGCGATTGTCGGCATGGTGGCCGACGCAGCTGCGAAAGCGAGCCCGGGACAGGTCATCAAGGGCCGGGGGTGGCATCAGAGCAAGTGGTCAAAGGAGCCGAACGTAACGGTTGATGGCTTCCCAACCCATCGATCTTTATCTGAGGTTAGTCCAAATAACCCTGTCTTTTTGGGTCATGCCAATGGCCACACGGCATTGATTAATCAAGCAGCGATGGATGCATTGAATCTGAACTACAACACACCAACCCCTGATGGCGGTGTCATTGTCAAAAATAGCAAGGGCGATCCCACCGGTATTTTGCATGAGAATGCAATCGACCTTGCCTACCCCCTGATTGCGCTGTCAAAAGAGACTTCTATGACGGCGATACTTGCCGCCCAATCGCATGCGTTTGAATGGGGCATCACTAACTTCCACGATGCCGGGGCGGGTTCGACCGATATCGAGGCGCAGCTTGCGCTCGATGAATCGAAGCAACTGAAATTGCGTGTCTACACGATGATCAGTGCGCAGGATGTGGCATTAACAGACCATTGGTTGGCGCAACCGCCAGTGATCGCTGACGACAACTCACGTTTAACGATCCGCTCGTTTAAAGCCGTGATGGACGGCGCTTTGGGGTCCCGCACAGCGTGGTTACACCAACCCTACACCGACGATCCAGGCACGTCAGGTGTTCAGACGTTTGATAAGGGTCGCCTGGTCGACATCATGAATCGCTCCAATGCGCATGGCTGGCAAATTAATACGCATGCCATCGGTGACAAGGCCAACACAGTCGTGCTCGACGCCATTGACGAGGCGTCGCTCACCGAGCGCGATCACCGCTCACGGATCGAGCACTCGCAACACCTGGTCCCCTCGGATATCGAGCGCTTCTCAGCGCTCGGAGTTATTGCCTCAATTCAAGCTATTCACATGAGTTCAGATCGCCCATGGGCTATCGATCGACTCGGTAAAGAACGCATCGAGACCGGCGCCTACGTATGGCGAGATCTTCTAAATGCCGGGGTTCATATCGCAAACGGTACCGACGTGCCCGTGGAGCCTATCAATCCTATTGCCAATTTTTATGCGTCGGTGGCACGTAAGACCCTCAAAGGGTTGCCCGCCTCTGGGTATGAAATCGACCAGAAGCTATCGCGGGAGGAGACCCTTAAATCGATGACCCTCTGGAATGCGTACGCGGCGTTTGAAGAGACCGAAGTGGGTTCGATCAGCGTCGGTAAACGTGCCGATATGACTGTGACAGATCAGAATCTTATGACCATCGATGAGTCCGAGATTCTGGCAACTAAACCCGTTATGACCATCGTCGGTGGCGAGATCGTCTACCGAGCTATGTAACCTCCCGATGCCTTGGCCATAAAAAAACCCGCCTCGGCGGGTTTTTATTTTTTTAAGCCGATTTGACTTAGAATGAGTAACGAGCCTGCAGGTACCAGCTGCCACCGTTGAAGCCAAATGGGCTGTCTTCTGGATAAAGCTGACCAACGCCGCCTTGCCCCGGGTTTTCGGCTGGGTACTTGTCGAAGAGGTTCTCAACACCCAAGACCAGCTGCAGTTCTTCCGAGTAATCGTACGCAACCTGTGCATCTACCAAGGTGGTAGCACCAAGGTTGTATCCGTTACCGGTCGATCTCCACGAACCGTAGTAGTTCGCACGGATCATGGTACGGAAATTACCCTGCATATGGCTCCACGCCACGTTACCTTTCCAGTTGGGAAGAAGGTCCTGAAGCGCTTCTACACGACCGCCACTGATAGGGTTGATGTTTCCCCGATCGGTGACCGTTGTCTTGTTGTAGTTCAGTGCAACAGTGATCTTTGATTCGCCATCGGCAAATGCGAAGTCAGTGCTTCCTACCAGGTCGATACCCTTTGTTTCAGTGTCGAAGCTGTTAGTGAAGAAACGGAACTGCTTAAGATCTTCAAGGCCTACAAACTCCTGACGGTTGATTGTGCCGGCGTCGCTCAGGCCGGTTAGCGCATCGCTAACGGAACCGTAGTTTGAGCCGCCTGCGAAATTCAACGCATCGAGGAAGTTAATGTTGGCACCCAGTGCAACACGATCGGTTACTTCAATGTTGTAGTAGTCGATTGTCCAAGAAGAGTTGTCGAAATCTACTGCAATACCGATAGAGTAGTTTTCTGCTTCCTCTGGGCCTAATGTAGGACGACCATTGCCTTGGCTTTCGATGAAGTCGGCCGCCAACTGACCAGGTGCTGAGAACAGTGGCAGTGTGCCCTGGTCTGTCAACGCACCGTTAACGATCTGAGTTGTTACGTTGGTAATGCTTGCCTGACCTGCCGTAGGAGCGTGGAAGCCCGTAGAGATGGCGCCGCGGAGGCGGAACTGGTCGGTAAGTCGAACAACGCCTGCAACCTTGTAGTCAGTGGTTTCGCCGAAGGTACTGAAGTCTTCATTACGAACCGCTGCCTGCATGGTAACCGCATCAGTGATGTCAGCTTCCAAATCAATATAGAAGGCTGTCGAATCCTGTGATGCTGATGTGCTGGCTGGGAAGCCACCAAAGCCGTTGGAGCTTGATGAGAAGCCCTGGCTAGCCAAAGGACCCAATGCATAGGAGGCTGCATCGCCAGCGAAGAGGTCAAACTCTTCTTCGCGATATTCAGCACCAAACGCAACGTTTAAATCTGAGGCAAAGCCGACGTCCATCGTGTAAACAAAGTTCGCGTTGTACAACGTCTCTGTCTGCTCCTGACCACCAGGAACGAAATCACGTGGGGTATTTGGACCCAGTGACGCGTTGATGGTGTTGCGGATAAAGAAGTCAGAACGGTTCGAACCGCGCTGAACACTCACGTCATAGGCCAGGCCTGTGCCGTAATCGAGCTCACCACGAACACCGACAGCAATCGCTGAATCTTCGTTGTCACCACCGAAACGTGGCACAAAGCCTGCAGGAATAGTTTCAATGAACGAGAAACAATTAGCGTCTGCGGTCACCTGTGCGAGGAAGGTAGGATCAGGTGTAATGCCGCCTTGACCGCCCAGTGGGATACCATCAATACAGCTGCTGCCACCATCCATGTCACCAACCAAAACCGAAGGCACGCCACCTGCAGATGCTGCCAGAGCCATACCTGTCAGAGGGTCAACGGTTGGACCACGATAAACACCACCACGCTGGCCAGTTGATGCACCGGGCGTTAGGTTGCTAGCGCGACCGACAACGTTACGGTAAAAGAAGCCACCTGTTACGGTTCGCTCAGCGTGATTACCAAATGCGTACAACTCGGTTGAGTCATTCAGCTCGATTGCTGAGTTGAAGAACAGCTTGATATCGTCTTCGACATCGGGCTGACCCCAGTACTGAGGCACTTCGTTTGTGTACGTGTTGATGTTCTGGAAGTTCGTCACTGGCGAGTAGCCATTGGCGATCTGGTAAGCAATATCATCACGAACGACTGAACGCACTGTTCCTTCAACGTCACGGATTTCGCCGGTCACGTTAAGGAAGCCGCTGTCACCCAGAGGCATGCCAAAGTTTGCAGCTACCATGTAATTGGTGCCGTCACCTTCGAAGGTCGAACCGTACTTAGTGACAACCTCGAAGCCCTCATCATCGTCACGAAGCAGGAAGTTCAAAACACCCGCGATGGCGTCTGAACCGTACTGTGAGGATGCACCATCACGAAGTACTTCAACCTGCTTCAGCGCAAGCGATGGAATGGCGGCAATATCAACACCCTGCGCACCATCAGAAATACCGCCGCCAAGGAACGAAATAATCGAACCACGATGCCGACGCTTGCCGTTCACAAGGACAAGTACGTTGTCAGGCGAGAGACCACGGACGTTTGCAGGACGGGAAATGGTCGCTGCATCACTAATAGGCTGTGTATTTACATCAAAAGACGGTACCGCAGTACGTAGCATGTCCTGAACGTCGGTAGACGCGTTGTCACGGAACTCGCCACCGCTAATAACATCAACGGGTACCGGGGAATCGGCAGCAGAGCGATCAGCAACACGAGTGCCCGTAACAATGACTTCTTCAATCTCACCGTCCTGCGCAACAGCTTGTACGGGGAGTCCCATCGCGAGGGGTACCGCTAAAGCTAGAATCGCAGCTCTCTTTTTAAAAAGAATATGAGTCACGTTCAATCTCCTATGGATTTCTGTGTTAGTTGAGTGGAACTTAAATGTAAAAAATGTATTCAAAAAAATGTCTAAAATAAATGACACATTTTGCCACAATAGCTTTTCTCCGAAGACACTAAAGGAGGCGCGGGGATCATACACGCTTTTGCGCCAGACGCCAGAGGTTCGAATTGGGTTATTTAGACAAACCTAATTTTTCTAGGCGAAAAAATCTGATAGCAGCTACCTGAATCTGCGATGCCAAAGTTATTGTTTGCACGATAACAGTCGGGGCTACATTGTCTCTTTTTCTTTCCAGTAAGCTTCCACGGTCTGTGCACCAAAACCAGCGATGGCCTCGAAGAAGGTATCTGGGTCTGCGTGGCGCATCTGGGCCAGCCCCATCTCCATTTCTTTCGCATAAATGTACTCAGGTTTATCAGCGTTGACTGCCTCCCAAATACACTTCGCACAATCCGTTGGGTCATCGCCGGCGTCAATCACCGCATCCGAGATGCCTCTCTTTGATCCGTTACCGGTTAACGCGTTACGTGCAACGTCCGTCGCCACCGACCCGGGCAAGATATTGGTCACCTTGATGTTATGGATTTGATCGACTTCCGCGCGGAGCGCATCCATGTAGCCGATCAATCCGAACTTTGCTGCTGAGTAGGCTGTTCTCAACGGCGGACCAATGCGTCCAGCCACTGAACTGATTGCGACGATGTGAGCACCGCCCGCGTCCGCCATGCGCTTAAGCTGAAGCTGTGTCAGCCAGATAGGCGCAATCAGGTCGATGTTAATCAGCTCAGTGTAGACCTCAGGCTCTGCATCGATTGCAAGGCAGCGCTGACTGACACCCGCGTTATTCACCAGGATATCGACTCCGCCCTGCCAGGCCCAAGCCTCGTCCACCTTGCTTGCCAGCACATTGTAATCGGTCGCCTCAAACGGAAGGATCAAACAATCGTTAGGTAGTTCACTGGCGAGCGCCTCAAGCGCATCGACACGACGACCCGACAAAATCAGCTTTGAATTTTGTTTTGCCGCGGTTTGAGCCAAGGCCTTGCCGATTCCTGACGAGGCTCCGGTAATCCAAATTACTTTATCCGCTAACGCTGTCATATTGATACCTGCTGGTTATCCGATTTATCAACTTAGGATGACATGCGAAAACTGCGCAATCTATCCCTGACGGGAGATTTAGCGTCTCATCAAGCTTGCATAGTATGCTCAGGCGTTGGTTAGTCGTCACGTTAGGAAAAAAGCTTTCATGTCTAAGGCAAAGCCGCTCTCAGGTATCAGAGTTGTTGAGCTCGGTCAGCTCCTTGCAGGACCTTTCACAGGCGCCATCCTTGGGTACTTTGGTGCCGAGGTCATAAAGATTGAGCCACCGGGCGGCGATCCCCTACGTCAATGGCGAGAAGTTCATAATGGCACGTCGTTCTGGTATCGCTCACTCGGAAGAAATAAAAAGAGTGTAGTGCTCGATCTAAAGACAGAGGGTGGTCGCGACGCGACGCGACGGCTGTTAAAAACCGCCGATGTGGTTATCGAGAACTTTCGACCCGGGACTATGGAGAAGTGGGCACTGGGGCCGGAAGACATTAAACCCGATAATCCCGGCCTCATTTATGCTCGCATTTCTGGCTACGGCCAGACCGGGCCATTCTCACAAAAACCTGGCTATGCGTCGGTGACCGAGGGATATGCAGGCTTTCGTTACATTAACGGACACAAAGATGAACCACCGGTGCGCCCCAATATCTCGCTTGGGGATACGGTTGCCGCGATTCATGCTGCCCTGGGTGTGACACTTGCCATCATCCAGCGACATCAGTCGAATGAAGGACAGGTGGTGGATGTTGCACTTTACGAATCTGTCTTCAATCTACTGGAGGGCATCATCCCCGAGTACGACGGCGCTGGCGTTATTCGTGAACCCTCGGGATCAACTATCACAGGGATCGTGCCAACCAATACGTACCGGTGTGCAGACGGTAAGTTTGTCGTCATTGGTGGCAACGGCGACAGTATTTTCAAGCGACTAATGTTAGAAGCCGGTCAACCGGATATCGCCAACGACCCAGCACTTGCTCAAAATCCGGGGCGCGTAATTCATCAGCAACGAATTGACGACGCGCTGTCCGACTGGTGCGCCGCACACACGTCAACAGAAATCATCGATAGGCTCGAGACAGCCAAAGTGCCTGTAGGCCCAATCTACAATGTAGCCGACATGCTGGAGGACCCCCATTATAACGCTCGAGGATTATTCGAAACCGTCGAGATCGATGGTGAGCCGCTTAAGATTCCGGCGATCATGCCAAGGCTCAGCGATACCCCTGGGGGCACAGAGTGGGCTGGTGGCGACGTGGGTACTCATACGCATGAGGTGCTGTCAGAGCTACTAGGTATGTCGGACGAAGACATCGCCAATTTGTAGCGAGAGGGGTTAGTCGAGGGATTGACCTAATTTCTGCCAACTACGTGACACCCACGAGTAACTGCGCCCAAAGTTATCTGTGCCCAAGAGGCGATTTACTGTGGTAACGGCAGCAAGGAGATGCTCAAGACTCACACCAGTATTAACGCCCATGCTTTCGAGCAGGGTGACGAGGTCTTCCGTCGCCAAGTTGCCCCTCGCCCCCGGTGCAAAAGGACAACCCCCCAAGCCTCCGATGGCACTATCAAAAAGTCGGATATCGCGTTCCAACGCGGCGAATACATTTGTCATTGCCATGGCACGGGTATCATGAAAATGACATCCCAAAACATCGGAACCGTGCTGTGCAACCAAATCGGATAGGAGTGAACCAACCGCCCTCGGATTAGCGGCTCCAATCGTATCCGCCACCATGATCCGTGCAGGTCGCCATCTCATCAACCGGTTCACCTGATCGATAACTATGCTCGGAGCGACCAGCCCTTCATAGGGACACTCGAAGGCAACCGCCAAATAAACATGTATGTCGACCCCATCTTCGACAGCACGCTCTAAAATAATCTCCGCGGAGCTGAAGGTGTCTTCAAGTCCTTTCCCGATATTATTTTGGTTCATTAGTTCGGTCGCAGCGACCACCAAGCCCATCTCTTTAATGCCTGCGGAGAGGGCCATCTCATATCCTTTCTGATTAGGTACCAGCACGCTGAACTTACAGCCACTCTGGGGCAACGCTGCAACCAGCGTGTCCGTACCTGCCATCTGAGGTACCGCTTCAGAAGACACAAAGGAACCGACTTCTATCTCGGGAAGTCGCGCGTCCACCAAGACTTTAACCAGTTCTAGACGAGCCTCGACAGTCAAATGGACGGGCTGCGATTGCAAACCATCCCTTGGACCTACTTCTTTTATGGTAATGGTATCGGCCATAGTCGGAAGGCTACGCGCCGATGCTGAATAACGCCATAGTGCTAGGTATTTACCTGCAACATCTTGTGATCAGCCCAAAAGGGTAAGCGGCTCTCTTGACCCTCGGATAACGGAAGATCTCCCTGTGCCCACAAAGCCTCCCATATCCCGACCTCGGTCAAAAGTGTCTGCAAGTCAGGTCGTACATCCTGCGGCACCGAATTAAATCGCGAGCGGAGCTCGGATAGGCACCACACACGGTAATGAGAGCTTCGGGCCCGCGTGTAGTTCACCCCACCAACCTTTGCGGAAAACCTCAATTTTCCTTGCCTGACCGCCTCAACGTTAGCGTTTAAGTAGGGCAAGTAGCCTCTCGCAATGTGTTGCAGCAAGGCACGGATATCATCGGGAACGCCCTGAATAAGTCCGCCTTGTAAGCTTTCGGGACTGCTATTCCACAAACGCATGACCCACTCTAGCGTGCTGGGTGCCGTATGGCGAAGTAGTTGGAGTGGTATCGGGTCCAGAGCAAAATGTCGAAAGAAGGGTCCAGAGAAACCAATGTCAGCCAGGGTCGGTCGATCGCCCAATAAAAAACGACGATTTGAGAAGATAGTTTCAAGCTGGGAGAACAGTGCCGCTACGTCGGCCTCTACACCCGCCACAGCCGCGGGGCTGATACCGTCGCCAGAGGTGTAACCATTGCGCTGACGCCTGCGAAGAATGGCTCGCTTAACAAAGAGCGGTATATGAAGACCACGCATCACCTCGCGAGCCAAATGACCCGAAGCAAATTGCGCGCCTTCCTCATAAAACCACCGATAGTGCATTGCGGGTCGCCACCACCACTCGTCGGCCCAATCCTCCAACAGAAAGCAGACGAAGGCCTGCACAGGATCCTCCGGAACAATTGGGTTATCGGAATATTCGTCCTCAAACCACTCAATCATCTTGGTGCTATCGGTCATCCAGCGGCCATCAGATAGCTGGACTGTTGGCATTTGAGAAAGGCCCAGGGCCTTCTTATTTCGCCCTTCTTCCTCAGGGAAAACCATGCTTTTGAATCGATAGGGTATACCCTTCAAGCGGAAGTAGTTCTCCATCTTGCCGGTGAAGTAGGAAATGCTCGAGCCGCGAAGCTCAACTATGTCGTGGTCAATATTTTTTCCCAAACCGCATCCTTGTTTTTGATCGTCGCTCGAAAAAAGGCCTCAACGAGCGGCCCTAATCCAAGCGACGCAACCTCGCTCACGTGACTAAAGGTGGGTATTCAAAAATTGAAGGTATGCCTCCGATGCCGTAATCCGGTTTACCCGCTTTCTGAAACCGTGTCCCTCGTCCTCAAACAGTACGTACTCGACCGGGACATCATTAGCGCGGACCTCATCGACTAGCTCATCGCTCTCCACCTGCAGTACACGCGGGTCGTTCGCTCCCTGCACAACCAGCAGTGGTTTCACAATATTCTCCGCGTGGAATAGCGGCGAAATAGCAGTCAAACGATCCGTGTCGGTTGCGGGGTCACCCAGCTCGGCGTAGAGCGAGGTTCTAAAGGCGCCCCACCACGGTGGAATAGACTCCAGTGTTCTCAGCCAGTTAGTCACACCAAAAATGTTCACGCCCACCTCGAACGATTCTGGCTCAAACGCCAAGGCTGCAGCCACCATGTAGCCGCCGTAAGATCCACCGATGATGCCTACGCGCTCACCGTCGATCCAATCGTAAGACGACAAGAAGGCTCGTGATGCGACCACATCTCCTAGGTCCGCCTCCCCGTGCTTCAAATCATCGAGGTGGTAGAAGGTTTTTCCATAGCCACTAGAGCCACGGTTGTTGATTTGATAGATCGCATAGCCATGGTTCACGAGATGCTGAATAGTCGCGGAATAGCCCTTTCGGCTTTGGCCGCCTGGGCCGCCGTGGACCCACACCATCGCGGGCGCCGGATTCTCTTTCGAGGCTTCACGGGGTTTGTACAAAATACCGGGGACTTGTAGCCCGTCGTAGCTGGCGAACCGAACAACTTCGCCCTCGACCATGAAGTCGCTATTGATCGCTGGATTCAACGCTTCGGTCAGTTGCACTGCATCACCGCCTAAGGGCATGTGGTACAAATCATAAGGCGCCGTGTCGCGGTTCAAACCGAAGGCAATCGCTGTCTCGTCGCGGTTAAACCGGACTTGAGCAAGATCACCATCGGGAACATTTTTCAGCACAACGGCCTTGCCCGTCGATAAATCAGTCAAAGTGACGTCCGTACTCGCATCGTTGTTTACGCCACTGACACGGTACCGACCGCTCGGGGAGTAGCCGACATACATCACGTCCCAATCGTCGGCGACGAGCACCTCGCGCTCACCCGTCTCCAAGGATAGCGTCCAGGCTTGGCTGAATTCGCCAAACTCGTTGGTGGAATAAATCAGCTGGCTGTTATCCGGTGTGAAACCCATCGCCGAGTACTCGATATCTCCCTCATGCGGCGTAATATTGACCAGTTCCAGCTCATCGGCCGTTACATCGATCAAGAAAAGGTCGCTGTCGGCGTTGCTGTTATTGCGGGCATAAACCACCCATCGGCCGTCCGAACTGATGGAGCCCAAATCAAGACCCTCGCTATTCTCGTAAAGGACCTCTCGTGAGTAGTCAGCGGCGCTATAGCGGTACATGTCAAAAGCAGCGCCGTCACGCTCATTGCTGAAGACATAAAAGCTCCTTCCATCCGAGGACCAGCCAGCAAAGCCCGCCTTATGACCTTCGCCCGGTGTCAAGTCAGTCACCTCACCTTCAGGCGTCATGACGAACACGTGGGTCAGCTCATCACCATTACCGTCCTGCTGGTAAATGAATCGATCATCTTCGGGAAACCACGAGTCCACATACACACCACGATCGTCAGATTGGGTTAGCGGTGCCATCTGCCCCGTAGTGACATCCAATCGGTAGGCGTTATACACACCGGTCTCGTCGGAGCTCACCAACAGATCGCCATTGGCGGCTGAAAAAGCATAGGGGCCGGCACCACCTATACGATAGCTAGTGGTCTGGAAGAATTGCGCAGCCGAGTAGGTTTCATGAGAAGCCACGGCCGTCCCAGCCCCTCCGTGTTCCTGCGCATCGTCTGCTGAGCACCCAGTTAGCAATACGGCGAGCAATGAGGCCACACCTAAGTGAAAAAAACGTGTCATGCCATGGTCCCCCTTGGCGTTATTGAGTGATTTGTCATGGACTATCGATGGTAGCACCCAACAATTCAATGGCTGCTCCACTTACAGAGGCTATGACCAGCTCGTGAAACAACCGAGAGCTGTCCTTAGAAAACATCGAGGTCACGCGCCGAAACCACGGTTCCGCCGAATTCGCTTTTCACCTCATCGATGAGCGTCTCGTGCGTCGAGCCCCACAGCAGCTGGTGATACAAGATAAGCAATTTCGGCTTCACCTCCGCCGCCAAACGCCCAAGCTCCGTGGTCGAGGTGTGATTCCTCGCGTGATACTTCTGCCACTGAGGCTCTTTCTTAGCAAATCCCTCTTCGCTATACACCTCATGAATGAGCACATCGGCACCTTGTGAATAATGCTTCACCACATCGGAGGGTGCGGTGTCGCCAGAAATTACAATGATCGTATCAGGTGTTGTGAATCGATAACCCCATGCGTCCGGCCAACTACCGTGTGGCACGCGGAACGCCTCCACCTTCACATTATCATCCTCAAAAACGAGGCCCGTTTCTCTGATCTCATGGGTCTCAACACGCCAGCCCTCGTTATTGGCCGGCTGCTCACTGTAGAGCCGATAGCGGATATCCTCCTCGTAGGCCTCTAACACTTTGTCGGCCATGTGCTTGGCGCCCTCCGGACCAAACAGTCTCAGAGGCTCGTCACGACCCGCTGTCCAGGCTGTCAAAATGAGATCTGGCAGACCCACGGTATGATCCGAGTGGAGGTGGGTTAGAAACGCATGTTTTATCTTTTCGACAGCCAAGCCCTCCACAGAACCGCCGTACTCGGGTGACATGGCTGAGGCTTGGCGCACAACACCGGGCCCAAAATCGATCAAGTAGGGCTCATCATTCACAACGATCGCAACAGAGGGCCCAGAACGATCGGGGAATGGATTGGGTGTCCCCGTGCCCAGCATGACGATCTGTGTGGTCTCAGAATCCAGTGTCTCTGCCACGACGCCAAAGGGCACCAGCGTGCACCCAATCGCTAATAGGATGGTCCAACTCGCGCCTTTAAACATATATCCTCACTTATCCACCTTTGCTTGATACTCAGAGTGGTAATTGGCCTCCACTCGTTGTGAAACCTCAATTCCCATTCTCGCCATATTGCAGAAAGAATCGATACCTTCGTTAGGGAACCCGCGACGTGTCCGGTGAATATTAAATTGGTCCGATAAAGGTTGCCCGAACTGATCCTCTATCCCCTGCCGGCCTAGGGTATAGCCTAAAAGACCACCCCAAGTCGCTGCAGGGTTATCGGCATCCCAGCCGGCCAGGACCGCTATTTTCAGCGTCTCTTTTAGATCACCCTCACCATAAAAGAGCGACACCAAACTGGCAGCGAAATTGATCCCCGAGGCAAAACAGCCATTGCAATACAAGCCTCGCGAGGTGACATCGTAACCATCTCGCTGTTCAACTTGGTAGCGCTGGTAGATGGCGTCGCGCGTTGCTTCCCACGGGAGCCCAGCTGCGTACTGGTGCTTCACGAAATCGAACATAGCCGCTGGCACAGAGCCATCCGGCAGATGTTGCCGCGCAGCGTTGGCAATGTGATTAAGACGTTCAGGAGGGAGTTGACCGCGGGGCTCCATCGCAGCGAGGGCATGCATGAGGACGTAGAATTCAGATACGAGAACAGCGTCCCCATGCCCCGCTGTGCGAATAGGATAATAAGCGATATCAAGCGCTACATCGGGCGCACCCGGTGCCAGTAAACCGAATATCTCGGTCGTCAGCTGAGCATCAATCATGTCGCCGTGTGGATTGTTGTCTGGATGGGCTGTTTCCGGCGGTGAGTACCCCTCTAACATGAGCGTGTGCGCGCTCTGGTTAGACACCCAGAGGAAGTTCTGGTAACCCGCTTGGTCCTCACCGTACGGCGTGGGTTGCGACTCGTCGTAAATATGTCGGACCCAGGCTTTACGTATCTTTGGTGGTGTTAATTTCGCGACCTGCTGGTCATACAGAGTCCACAAATAGAGGTACTCGATATCTGTATCGTCATCGGCCCCCCAAATCTCACTGGGACCACGAAGCACAAAGTCGATATTGCTAGAAATTTCGCTAGGGGTTTCACTCCAAATGGCCGGCTGATCGGGCATACCCCAGTCTTTTCGCGTGTAAAAACGGCCATGCTCACCGTCACCCCCAATCTTGTCCATCTCTGTAACGAGGCCCGTCCAGTTACCTATCAACTGACCCAGCCAAAAGCCCTGCCACTGATCTGACCTGGCATCACTTATTGGAGTTTCGTCAGCACCACAGTCCGGGTCTCCAACAGCGGGCTGAGCCATTGAGGAGATAACAATAAGAAGGGTGGAAATAATCGGTAACGATGCCTGCGAGGTCACTCTCATCCTTGCGGTTTTTTCTCCATCATTTTGCTGCTTCTATGGGCTATGTGTGAGGCAACACTGCCGATCCCCATGCGCCCTATTTGTAAGTGCGTGGCATAACGTATGCCAGCAGTGTAACTCCAACCCAGCCAAGGTACTCTAAACACACAATCGAGAAATAAACCAACAACGCAACTAAAACGTTTGAGATACACGTGAGCCAGAACGTCCGCGACTTTTACCATCTGCACAACGACGCCACATCCGTGGTTATCGACTGTCGCCACAACCAACCTGTGCTCGGCTACTTTGGTAATCGTCTCGTGACAGTCAATGCATCGATGCTCGGCCAGCTCGATCGGCATGAGGCGCCGGCGTCTTTACCGATCGAGCCCACAATCAGTCTGACCCCGACCATAGGCGAGGGCTTTCTAGGTCACCTGGGGCTCGAAGTACATCGAAGTGCAACACAGTGGACTCTTGCGCCCCAGATGGTTCAGACCACGGCATCTCAGTTCAGTCTAGAGCTCATCGCCCGATGCGCAGTCTCAGATGTAGAAGTGACGCATCAACTAAAGCTGGACCCCGCTCACTCGGTTCTGTGTCTGTCGGTAAGCGTGCGCAATCTCAGCGATCAGGCGGCACTGTTTATCGATAACTGCGCGGCGACACTACCGCTGCCCGATCATCTAACCGAGTTAGAGGAAGTCACTGGCAGGTGGGCGTATGAGTTACAGACGCAGCGCCACACCATCACCCGCTCAGCTTACGTGAGAGAAAACTGGACGGGGCGTTCATCGCATCACATGAATCCAACCGTCACACTTTTCGAGAAAAGGGCGAGCGCAAACCATGGTGGTGCGCTCGGCGCCCATCTAGGTTGGAGTGGCAATCATCAGATTAGGATCGAGTCACTGGCGGACGGACGGCGAATGCTTCAGGCCGGGGAGCTGTTACGACCCGGGGAGGTGGAGCTTGGGCCTGGCGAAGAGTATCAGAGTCCTAATCTCTACCTCTGTCATAGCAGTCAGGGACAAAACGGGCTGGTAGGCCAATGGCATCAGATGATCCGACGAGAATTTATTACCAAGCAACACCCCACGAGCACGAGACGTCCCGTGCAGTTGAATACCTGGGAAGCGCTCTACTTTGGTGTCGATGAGTCCTCGGTTCTGGCACTGGTGGATCAGGCGGCAACGCTGGGTATTGAGCGTTTCGTGCTCGATGACGGCTGGTTCCTCGGGCGCATCGATGATCGTCGTGCGCTGGGAGACTGGGTAGTGGATCCGAAAAAATTTCCAAACGGACTGATACCTATCATTGAGGCTTGCCACGAAAAGGGTATGGAGTTTGGTCTCTGGATCGAACCTGAAATGGTTAGTCAAAAAAGCAAGCTCTACGAGACCCAGCCCAACTGGGTGCTGCGCCATGAAGGAGTGCCGCTCAATGAAGCCCGACAGCAGCTGGTTCTCGACCTCTCTCAGCCCGCCGTTGTCTCGCATCTTTTCGATGCGATTGGCTCGCTCCTATCAACGCATCCCATCACCTATATCAAATGGGATATGAACCGAGACATACATCAGGCCGGAAATTCCGAGGGCCGTCACGCGCCGCACACACAAACGCGTGCACTCTACCGACTTCTAAATCAGGTCAAAGAAGCCTTTCCGGAAGTCTGTATCGAGTCTTGCGCATCGGGCGGTGGCCGCGCCGATCTTGGCATACTCGAGTACACCTCACGGGTGTGGCCCTCCGATACCAACGATGCCCTCGACCGACTTCGGGTCCAGCGAGGCTTCCAAAACCTCTTTCCACCTGAACTCATGGGCTCGCACGTTGGACCCAGCCCCTGTCATATAACAGGTCGCCAACACAGTATGGCGTTCAGAGCGGGCGTCGCGTTTTGGGGCCACATGGGTGTGGAAGCTGACGTCCGGCAATTATCCAAAGCCGATCATCAGGTGTTGTCCGAGGCGATTACACTTCACAAACATCACCGCAAGCTCATTCACGGAGGAGGCTATCAGGTTGTAGACCGGCCAGCAGGTGAACAAGCGTGGATGGTTCTCGCACCTGATTATTCAGAGGCACTGGCTGCGCTTGCGACTTTAGAAACGCCATCAACGCCATTCCCTACCCGATACCGATTTATCGGACTGGATCCCAACAGCCACTACGCATTGACACTGGTTTGGCCAGGAGATCTGCATCCCTTGCTAACAAAGCATAAAGACGCACTGGGCGGCACTCATTGGAGCGGCGACTGGCTCATGTCTGTGGGCTTATCACTCCCCATTCTTCAGCCGGAGTCATTGCTGATTTACCATCTCAAGGCGGTCTAATTAGGTCTTAAAGCGCGAGGAATATCGGCTAGCTAAGGCGAATGGCGGGGTCGAATGCGGGCCGGGTTCGGAAAACAAGTCGACTCACCGTGAGTGCTGAGAGCACACAGAAGATGACCGTGAAAAACATCATGTGGATGTAGTGGAGCGGCGCCCAAATGAACGAGAAGAACCCGTAGAGTAAAACCCCAAGTACCGCCGCAATGATGGCGGCAACCGCCGCAACATCTCTAAACAGTAGGCCCACAATAAAGGCCGACAGTATAGGCATGCTCAGAAGCCCATAAAGCTCCTGCACCAGGTTAATAATGCTGTCCGCCGCGGCGTAGACAGGAACCATTGCCAGCCCAATAACGACAAATACGAGTGTTATAACCAGATTCAGGCGTTTGAGATCAGCCGATGCATTTATGAAGGGCTCGTGGATATCGCAAACCCACAGTGTGGTCGATGAATTCAAGACACTGTTCACGCTTGTTAGTACAGCAGCTGCAATGGCAGCCGCGAAGGCACCCGAGAGCCACAGCGGCAACACATCACCGACAATCGTCCCGAATGCAGCATCACCAATATCACCATACAGCTTGTAGGAAACGAGCCCCGGTACGACCACGAGCGGTGGAATGATAACGAGACGAATGGCGGCGGCGGCGAGCACACCCTTTTGGCCCTCTTCCGCGGTAGGTGAGGCCATTGCTCGCTGTGTGATGGTCTGATTGGTTCCCCAGTAAAAAATCTGGATAAAGACCATGCCTGTCAGCAAGGTATGCCAAGGAATCGGGGAATTGTTATCGCCGATTAAGGTCAGTCGCTCAGCAGGGATACCTGAAAAATCAAAGTCGATAGCCGATAGGGACAGCAGCACAACGACGACGCCTAGTGATAAAAGCAAGACCCCGCTGTAGGCATCAGACACAGCCACGGCGCGCAGCCCGCCGAGCACAGCATATGTAGACCCAACCAGGGCAAAGGCAACGGCAATCCACAGCAGCGGGATATCGACGTTAAACATGGTTTGAATGAACAAGGAGCCGCCGTAGAGCATCGCGGGGATAAAAATGAAGAGATTCCCAAGCAAGAATAACAGGCCAATCAATGCCCTAATTCGGCGATCGTCATAACGCTTTTCAAGAAGCTCAGTGGTGGTCGTACAGTCGTAACGGTAGTAAACAGGTAGGATAACTTTGGCCAAAATGACGAGCCCTACCACGGCTGCCAATTCCCACCACGCGAGAAGCACCATTTGATTACCATTCATGCCCACCAGCTGATCCGTACTCAGATTGGTCAATGTGATTGAGCCCGCAACGACAACCCAGCTGAGACCTTTGCCCGCAAGAAACACCTCTTCTCGTGCGGTGACCAACCCCCCTTGCGCGGCAAGATCTGCGCTTACTTTGCGGTAGGTCAACCAGCCAATGGTGGCAATGATAAGTGCGAAAACGGATAGCTGGAGTGTTTCGACGGGCATGATAATGATCGCTGAGACAGGAAGAAAAACGTCGTGCCGACGAGAGTAACACTCCAAAACGCTAGCGCCTATTGAAGGCGTGTCGGTGAGTACTTATCCTCAAGGCACTCTACAAAAGGACGCCCCGTGAGCGCGACTGAGTTAATCAATGTGGCTCTGACCTGTGTCCTTTTCATGGGCATTGTCGGCTGGATCTCGTATCAAAAATCCCGGACCTCGACATCAGACTCCGAGGGCTACTTTCTTGCCGGGCGAGGCTTAAGTGCGCCCTTTATTGCAGGCTCTCTGCTACTGACCAACCTGTCTGCTGAGCAACTTATCGGTCTCAATGGCTCGGCCTATGGGCACAATATGAGCTCAATGGCATGGGAAGTGACAGCTGCTGTTGCGACCGTGGCCATGGCGTTTTTCTTCTTGCCACGTTATTTGCGTGGCGGCTTTACAACGCTGCCTCAGTTCCTAGCAGACCGATTCGATGATGATGTCAGACGACTCAGCGTCATCCTATTCTTGTTGGGCTACGGGTTGGTAACTATTCCCAGTGTGCTGTACTCGGGCTCCGTCGCTGTTTTAAAGCTATTTGATGTGCCCCAGCTGGTGGGCTTGAGCTATAGCGCCTCGCTGGTGATCACCGTATTTCTCATTGGTGCCGTTGGCGCGCTATATGCTATTTTGGGCGGGCTCAAAGCCGTTGCCGTCTCAGATACATTGAACGGTATAGGTCTCCTTATCGTTGGCGTCACGGTGCCGATTCTAGGACTCAAACTACTGGGTGGCGACTTGGTCTCGGGCATCGACATCGTGATGAGTCAACACCCCGAAAAGCTTGATGCCATTGGTGGTCCAAGTGATCCCACACCCTTTGGCACGCTGTTCACGGGCATGATCTTCGCGAATCTTTTTTACTGGTGCTCAAACCAATATGTCATCCAGCGTACGCTCGCCGCGAGTAGCTTTTCGGAGGGCCAAAAAGGCGTCTTGCTGTCCGGCTATTTCAAAGTGCTGGTTCCCTTTTTCATGATGATCCCCGGGGTCATTGCCTATCACCTCTACGGTCCCGGACTGGGCTCGATTGACCTCGCCTATCCGCAGTTAGTGAAAGACACCTTGCCCGTATGGGCGCTTGGGTTCTTCCTCGCAGTATTGCTAGGCGCAGTGTTCAGCTCCTTCAACTCGCTGATCAATAGCGCTGCAACCATGCTGACGCTTGACGTCATTCAGCCACTGTCAAAAAAGCCGCTGGCTGACACCACACTGGTACGCATTGCGAAAGTTGCGAGCGTGGCGATCGCCGTCCTATCGCTAGGTATTGCGCCACTACTTCAATTTGCACCCGAGGGGCTCTGGCAGATCATTCGAATTTTTACCGGCTTCTATAACATCCCCATCATCGCCGTCGTGCTCGTGGGTATGCTCACCACCCATGTGCCGGCATTGGGGGTAAAGCTCGCGATTGCGTTTCATATCGTCGCCTACGGGCTGCTCCAGTTCGTGTTTAAAGAGTCGATTGACCTGCATTTTCTGCACCTCTACGCGATTCTCTTCGCCCTCGAGATTGGCTTATTACTCTTGGTAGGGTGGTGGCGACCTAAATCAGACAGTCGCAATAAGCCAGCGCCCGAGGACACTGAAGCGCTTCGCCCACCGCCAGTCGATATGACACCCTGGCGTTTTGCACGAGCGTGCAGCTTCTCACTCTTGTCATGTGTCGTGTTCCTTTATCTCTTATTTTCGCCCATTGGACTCGCGGGCACGGCGAGCGAGGTTGGTGTGTCTACGTTCATTGCGTTGGTAGCTCTTCTGCTCGGGTTGAATAGCGTCGCATGGTGGCGGTCATTCAACACAGCACGTAAATTGAGGTCATCGCATCCGTGAAGGAACAGCTCGACACTATCATCTCTGACTTAAAAGCAATTATGGGGCGGGATGCTCCTGAGTCAGCTAACGCGAGCGAGACGGTAGTCGGCTCGCCTAGCTACGCCATCATTGGGACGGGAATGATGGGCCGAGAGCACATTCGGGCCATCTTGCAGCTGAAGCAAGCGCGTATCGTCGGCATTTTCGATGAAGACGCCGGAAGCGTAAAACGGGCACTCCGTGAGTTCACTCAATCGGGGCATGAAGCGCCGGCCGTATATACCGATCTCGATGACCTCACAGACGATAAGCGTGTTGACGCCATTTTAATTTGCACACCCAACTTCACACATCGGCAAGTTTTCGACGCCATAAAGCACACGGGTAGGCCAGTCTTTCTAGAAAAACCAATGGCAACAACGCTAGAGGATGCCATCTACCTAGCGGAGGCATCGCTCAGTTACCCCTCCTCAATTCTTCTTGGCATGCAGTACCGCTACAAATCGCAGTATCAGCTGGCACTAGACGCAATAAACAACGGCGATCTCGGTTCCGTGAAGATGATCAGCCTGTGTGAATATCGCCCGGCATTTCTTCCCAAAGTGAAGGAGTGGAACAAATTCGCCGTTTATTCGGGCGGCACCTTGGTTGAAAAGTGCTGCCATTACTTCGATCTCATGAATCGCATTGCGGCCTCGCTGCCGGCACGTGTATTTGCGTCGGGTGGCAGGGCCTTGAACTTTAAGGATTTCAGTTACAACGGCCAGTCATCGGACATCGACGACCATGCACTCGTCATCGTCGAGTATGAAAATGGGGTAAGAGGGCAATTTACTCTCAACATGTTTAGCGAGGAGCTTTATGAAGGCCTCACTGTCAGTGGGAACCGCGGAACCCTTCGGGCCGAAGAGCGGGCGAGCTTTAAGCCTGGACGAAGGTCCTCCTCCAAGATCACGGTCGAGGTGCCAGGGCATGCCGCCTACGACGGTTTCGACTGTACCTTCCCAGAGGCTATTGAGTCAGGCGGGCATTACGGCTCTACATTGTTCGAGCACGTACGCTTCGCAAAAAGGGTTCAAGGCCAACAAAGCGATGGCGCCTCTTGTGCCGAGGGGCTTTGGGCTATCATTACGGCATGGATAGCGCAGGAGTCTATAAGAACCAACACGGTGGTTGATGTCCGAGAGACGCTTGCCCGTCTCGGTTTAGATCCCTTTAGTGAGGGCCTCATTCCAGATATTAATCAGCGCCAGACATCAGACGAGACGAACCCCTAATGAACGTGCCGCATGTGCCCATCCTCAGCCCAGAGCAACTGCCGATTTCGCTGGGTACGCCCTTGGATGGCCGCTCAAAAACGGTAGTCAGTGACCTTGTGAATCCCTATGGTTTTGTGATCTTCAGAGGTTACGGCGTTAGCTCTGATCATGAGTTCCACGACTTCATCGAGTGTTTTGGTCTCCCCAACTTCACTTATGCAGAGTCGTTCTCCAACGCCGTCAGGCGCAATCGCACACCGCGCGTATTTACTGCGAATGAAGCGCCGCCTGAGATCGAAATTTTTCTGCATCACGAAATGGCACAAACGCTCATCTTCCCCGGTCAGCTGTTTTTCTTTTGTGAACAGGCCCCTACTGAGGGAGGAGCAACGCCCATTGGTCGATCGGATCTCGCGCTTGCCGCACTCGAGCGCGCGCGACCGGACTTTGTTGCGAAACTGAGGAACCTCGGCGTGCGGTATCGCAATGCCATGCCCGACTCTGCTGACCTGGCATCAGGTCAGGGTCGAAGCTGGAGAGACACGCTCAATGTGGCGGATCGTAAACAGGCAGAGCAGCGCCTCACAGAGCTGGGGTACAACCTCCGGTGGTTGGATGACGGCGGTATATCGGTCCAAACACCCCCACTGCTAGCCGTCGATGAGTTTGGCCGGGGTAAGGACGTATTTTTCAACCAAATTGTGGCTGCCGCAGCCGGCTGGACCAATTACGATAGTGATGAAGAGCCGCGGCTGTGTTATGGCGATTACAGTCGTATTAATCAGGATGATTTAGACGCAGCAATAGCAGCGTGCTACGAGCACACCGTAGACCTAGAATGGCAGACCGGCGACATTGCCCTCTTAGACAACCTTAAAGTCATGCATGGCAGGCGACCCTTCTCGGGTATCCGCTCAATACTGGCGTCACTTTGCACGCCAATATCGCGTCCAAGCCTTGTCTCATAACGTCAGCGACAAAGACCGCTGAAAACGTTCTATCACCTCCAGCGTAACTAAAACCCGCTTATCCGGCGCGGCATTGCCAAAACCGGCACTGCGAAAAAAGTCACGAAAGTTTGAACGCTGCCATCGCCTCGTAATGCACCATCATGTCTGCAGCCAGAGCACGATCTATCTCATCGAGCTGCGGCACTGACGAGGGCGGTGATGAAAACTGCGTTGATAACTCCACCTCCCCGTACCAATGCGATGCCCAGACACCGTCGGTAGGCCTGCTCCCGACCTTCCACTGAGTCATCGAACCCTCGCACCAAGGCACATCAAGCGACGCGCAGAGCTGCCGAAGCATGTGCGCCGGATTATACAAAATGTCCAAGCTGTCAACGACTGGCGGACGCTCCCCAGTGATCGCAGTGATCTCATCAAACAATTCGCGCTGCCGAATAATGCCAATATCCTCCGCCGACACAGAAGGCATCTTCTGCCGATAAGAGGCGATGACTCGCTCTGGCGAGCGAATCAAAAACACGTGCTTCAAATCACGGGTCCACGACATATCCGCACCCCGTGGCATGTGATGGGTCATATGTTTCTCATATTGGATAGGAGCGGATGACTGGGCAGACAATGCATCCACGACCCCTGCTCGCGTCCCTGGCTGACTCGCGATGATGCCGTCCCGCATGGGGTGATCGGCGCCTGACTCGAGCAAATAGCAGGCATAGAAAGGCTCATCAACTACAGCACAATCAAGGCGCGAATCCCATGAACGCATCATAGCCGTAGAAATATTTCGAGGGCCCGACCAACCGGCGATACGAACCGTCATATCAGCGACTACAGTTCTCCGATAACGCACTCTCGCTGACAACCAACGCCTGGTATAGCGTCTGGAGCCGATCAACCATAGGACCGCGCTGCGTGTGTGTCACTGTACGGCCATCCACTTCAAAGACGGGCGTTAAACCCGCAAAGGTACCTGTGACGAACGCCTCGTCAGCACCATAGACCTGCATCAGCGAGAAATTCTTTTCATAAACGGGGATACCGTTCGCTTTACAGACATTGATGACATTGCGGCGAGTAATACCATCGAGACAATAATCTCCGGATGACGTCCAGACCTCTCCATCACGCACGATAAAAAAGTGCGTGGAGTTGCAGGTAGCGACGTGTCCGTGCGGATCAAGCATCAGCGCCTCGTCATAACCCGCTTTAGCCGCCTGAATACAACCGAAAATACAGTTCAGCTTTGAGTGGCTATTAAGTCTAGGGTCCTGAACGTCGGCATAACCACGCCGGGTATAAACAGTGTATAGCCGCAGACCGCGATCATTGAGACTCGGATCGGGTGCTTTGTATTCGGGAATGATGACAATGGTGGGACCTCCAATGGTTACTGCTGGGTCCTGGTAGGGCGTCGACTTAATACCGCGGGTAACCATGAGCCGAATGTGCACATGATCTGTCATTTGGTTGGCCTCAAGTGTTTGGAACAACCGATCGGTTAGCCCCTGTTGCGACAACCCCATATCGAGATCGAGCGCCTTGGCTCCCTCCCAGAGACGCTTAAGGTGCCGGCCCAAAAAGGGAATGGCGCCGTCGTGCACCCGCAGCCCTTCCCAGATACCGTCGCCCAAAATGAAACCGCTGTCGAACACGGAAACCGTCGCTTGTTCACGAGGAATCAATGCTCCGTTGATATTGATGAGTATCGATTCATTGCGGTCATCGGGGGCATAGGTATGGGTACTGTTTGCCATTTTGCATTACTCCTGCGGTAGGACGTTAAGTCTGCTGATTGGCTCACTCGGGCGCAACCATCTGACGGGTCGCTGCCATTGTTGAGGATTAGCCAAGTCACTGCGAGCTCGTCGAGCCAATAAGCAGAAAAATGATGGGCAACCGGTTTCCAAAGCAAGATTTCATGCGGTTTTATGGTTCATCGCACTGAAAGTCCCAGTCGTCGAATTTAACTCCCTCCGAAATGGCCCGCTGTGAGATAACAAACTCGGATTTCTCCCTATTTTAATTTTAAGACCGAAATCAGTAACAGGATTGAACTATGAATTCGACAGCACGGATCATTTCCCGAGTACTGGTAGCTAGCCTACTAGTCTTTATCGCTGCATGTTCCGACAGCGGCGACGGTGTTCTCTACAGTGACGATCTGCCAAGTGCTCCTGAAGCGAGCCCACCAGCGCTAGAACCATCACCCGGCAATATCGTCGAGGTGGCCACGGCCGCAGGAAGCTTCCCTACTCTGCTAGCAGCCGTTGAGGCTGCGGGGTTGGTAGATGCACTGTCAGACGACAGCGCTTCACTGACTGTATTTGCACCGACCGAGGAGGCGTTCGCGGCGTTGCCTGCCGGCGCGCTCGATGCGCTGCTGGCAGACCCAGAAGCGCTAGCTAACGTCCTGACGTACCACGTGCTTAATAGCGAAGTGGGGGTCGGTGCGGCGCTTGATCTCGCGCCCACCACCGTAGCCACACTGCAAGGTGGCGATGTTGCGCTGACCAAGCGGGCTGATGACTATCTTTACGTCAATCTCTCGCAGGTCGTTGATTACGATATCGAGGCATCAAATGGTGTCATCCACGTTATCGACTCTGTGCTACTACCACCCGATCTCACGCCTTCTACAATGACGATTGCTGAAATCGCTCAAGCAGACGGTAATTTCGACACCTTGGTTGCGGCACTTACAGCGGCCAACCTTGTTGAGACTGTTAATAATCCTGATGCAGCGCTGACTGTCTTTGCGCCCACTGACGCAGCCTTTGAGGCGCTCGGTGAAGCGTCGCTAAACTATCTTCTTAACAACCCCGAAATCCTCGAGAGCGCATTGCTCTACCACGTTTTCGTAGGCGCGGAACTGACGTCAATCGATGCCATTGCTGCTACAGGCACATCGCTCGAAATGGCGAATGGCGACGAGGCGATGGTTTCTCTTGGCGAATCAGGTTTGATGATTGAAGGCGCCAACATTGTTACTACGGACATTGTTGCTTCAAACGGCGTCATCCACGTGATTGATGTCGTGCTTGAGGCTCCCAGTGCAATCGGTTCACCTCTCGCAGTAACACTTGCAACCAACGGTTCATTCTCAACCCTATCGGGATTAATCGAAGATGCTGGCCTGACTGATGAGCTAATGGATCCAAACGCCAATATGACTATTTTTGCGCCAACTGACGACGCATTTGCTCAGATGAAGGCCGCTGGCATGTTCACCAAGGTTCTTAGCAAAGAAACTGGCGACCATCTTGCTGACTTCACAACGGGCTCTTTCGGTGATGCGATTGTGGACCCAGAAACTGAGACCTACACCTTCCCAACAGGTGCTCAAGACTGGGCAGGGTTTGCTAACAATGCGGATATTTATCCGCTGACATTTGCAGAAGGCGGTTCAATTACCTTTACTGCCTCAGCCGCTACCCCCACCAACATCAGATTCCGTTTCGAGTACTTGCCTTATCCTGATGTAGATCCGGCATACGATACTGAGCAAGTACTTATCGACAGTACAGAGCCAGCGGAATACACCATCGAAATCCCAACTCAGGGTGAAAATACGTTCTCATCATTCCTTCTTTACATTGTTGAGCGAGATCAACCTGTAGTGGTGAGTAACGTTGTTGTTAGCACTGACACCGCCCCACCGCCAGAACCTGACACAGAGCTGGTAGACCTGCTGCTCTATCACGTTTATGGCGACACTGTTTACTCCGACGCGGCTATCGCATTGGACGGCAACTCTATTGAGATGCTAAACGGGGAGCTGGTGAATGTAGCCGTCCAAGAGGATAACCTCTTCGTTAACGACGCTCGTGTTGTAACGGCCGACATCGTGTCAGGTAATGGAGTGATCCATGCCATCAACAAAGTTTTGTCGGGTGGTCAAACCGCGGTTGTCGCAGACTTTACAACCGGTGCCTTTGGTGGCGCTGTGGCTGATGCGGAATCCGAGACCTACACCTTCCCGGCAGGTGCCGAGGGATGGGCAGGTTTCGCTAACAATGCGGATATCTACCCAATCTCATTCACCGAGGGTGGCTCTATAACGTTCACTGCATCTGCAGAGACACCAACTAACGTCCGATTCCGCTTTGAATACTTGCCCTACCCTGATGTGGATCCAGCATATGATACAGCAACCGTCCTCATCGATAGTGCTGAGGCTTCGGAATATACCATTGAGATCCCCTCTCAAGGCAGTAACACATTCTCATCATTCTTGATGTATATCGTTGAACGTGACCAAGCGGTTGCGATAAGTGACGTCATCGTTATGAGTGGAGTGGCGCCGGCAGAACCCGAGCCACCGGTAAGGGAGGTAACGGCGGATTTCACAACGGGTGCCTTTGGTAACGCTGTGGTTGATGCTAATACAGAAACCTATACCTTTCCGTCAGGCGCCGAGGGTTGGGCTGGTTTCGCGAACAACGCAGATATTTATCCGCTGACTTTCGAAGAAGGAGGCTCTATCACCTTCACCGCGTCGGCGGAAACTGCGACCAACTTGCGCTTCCGCTTTGAATATCGTCCCTACCCAGACGTGGATCCGGCGTACGATACCGCGACTGTGTTGATCAACAGTAGCGAGCCAACGCAGTACAGTATTGATATCCCATCACAAGGTGCGAACACGTTTTCGTCCTTCCTGATGTACATTGTCGAGCGGGATAGCCCTGTCATAGTTACAGATGTCGTGGTGTCTAATCAGCCAGCTCAAGAAGCCCCTACGGACGATGTAACGGCGGATTTCACCACTGGTGCATTTGGCAACGCGGTAGTTGATGCTGAGACAGAAACTTACACTTTCCCATCTGGCGCAGAGGGATGGGCCGGATTCGCGAACAACGCAGATATCTACCCCTTGAGTTTCGCTGAGGGTGGTTACATTACATTTACTGCGTCTGCTGCGGCTGCCACAAATGTTCGTTTCCGCTTCGAGTTCCAGCCCTACCCCAACGTGGATCCTGCATACGACACGGCCAACGTCCTGATTAATAGCACCGAGGCCATGGAGTACACCGTCGAGCTGCCCTCTCAAGGCGAGAATACCTTCTCCTCGTTCTTACTCTATCTTGTGGAGCGTGATAGCCCCGTCACCATTACCAATGTGGTGGTTTCAAGCTACATCCCTGCTGAGTAATCAGATATAGCGACACCTAAAGGCGGCCATCGGCCGCCTTTTTTGTTTTTGGATCTAACGAGAGTGTTAGAAAAGTTCTCATTGCAATGGCTTGTGGTTAAAGACCGCTTCTTGTTTTGACTATATCATCCGAGTTGGCTGGCAATGAGAAACTTACGCCATCTTGTCCGACCGTGTAATCGGGAAAAATATCCTCGGCCCCATCCAAAAACAGAAGCTCCTGCCCTGGAAACACCAACGGCGGCACGATGTGGTAGTAGAGCAAATGTCCGACCCCTGCATCTCTCGCTGTCTCCGCGGCTTCCTTGGGGCTTGCATGATAATCCAGAATATCAAACGTAATTTTTTCCATCACTGCATTGCCATTTTTGGCTGCGGCAGCGTTCATCATCATAACCAGATTGGGTGCGAGCGCTTCATGCACTAATAGATCGACACCCTTCGCGTGCTGCTCGATCACTGCGGACTTATCGGTATCGCCCGTTATTAATGCGGTCCGACCCTTATAGGAGAATAAATAGCCAACCGCAGGATCTACCGGCATGTGGTCAACGCCCAAAGCATCCACTGTCAGACCACCTCCTTCAAAAACACGGATCAAATTCCCATCTGTAGGAAGCTGGAAGGGATAAGCGGTCATGCCGGCTGAGCGGTAAGGTGCTACCAAATCGCCGTGATGCTCGTGGCGGTATACGAAGTCATGGGAATACGCCGTGTTGAAACCATCCACGACAGTCTCCACACCCGTGGGACCATGCACCGGGAGTGGCGATGGGTTCGATCCCGCGGCCCATCTAAGCGTCGCCATCTCGCCCAGCGTGTCGATGTGATCGGAGTGAAAGTGGGTAATGAATACAGCAGCAACATCGCCGACTTGATATCCCATTCGAGCCAAATTTCGAACGCCGTCAGTTCCCGAATCCACAACATATAGTTGATCACCCGCGACCACGGCAACGCAAGGGCCGGAGGCGTTTGGTGCCGGCATCGGCCCGCCAGCGCCACAGAGCGCAACATGAAGTCCGTCGTCGAGTGACGTGAGGATATTTTCATTTATTCTGGTGTCGAGACCACGAGCCATCACTACCGCAAGAATAGTGGCTCGCTGGGAATAGGCAGCGACAGCAGCCACGATTACCGCGAACAACACTATTTTTTTCATCATGCATCTCCCTGCAGGTGGCATATCATGAGCAGATTTGCGGATTACATACCCAAATCAAACCCATCCCCATACCGCTCAAGTGCGACGACTAAAACTCGACTCCAAGGTCGTCCACTCACATAAATATCTGTTGTTAGTATATATGTCATAAATTAACGCCGAAAATATCATTTATCGAGCCGGTGCCGTTATTTTGAATCTCGGGGAATAAGGCAGTCTAAAGTCCTCAAGCAAACTCAGAATCAGGCTTTACTCGCCTTGCAAGCGTTATAAAAGTGACATGAACACGCCGAAGCCGTGGTGCTTGCGTTACTATGACAGACAAGCAATGAAGTTATTACAGGCATACGATGGAAAATCTTGAGACGTTTAGACAGTACACACGCGACTGGCTCGAAGCCAACTGTCCGGAAGATATGCGTCAACCCATGCGATCAGACGAGGATCAGTGTTGGGGTGGCCGCAACTGGGTTTTTAAAAGTGAAGGCCAAAAGCTATGGCTCGAGCGCATGGCCGAAAAGGGTTGGACCGCGCCTCGCTGGCCAACCGAATATGGCGGCGGCGGTCTCTCCGGCTCCGAAGCTAAAATCCTAGGAGAAGAAATGGCGCGCATTGGCGCTCGGCGTCCGCTGAGCAGCTTTGGCTTGGATATGCTGGGCCCAGCCTTATTGCTCTACGCAACAGAAGAACAAAAGCACCAGTACATTCCGGACATCGTCAACGGAAAGATTCGTTGGTGCCAGGGTTACAGCGAGCCAAATGCCGGATCGGATCTTGCGAGCCTGCGCACAAAAGCCGAGGATATGGGCGACCACTATCAGATCAATGGATCAAAAGTGTGGACCTCTTATGCAGATAAGGCCGACTGGATTTTCTGTTTGGTACGAACTGATTTCGACTGTCCGAAGCATGAAGGCATTAGCTTCCTGTTGTTTGATATGGCATCGGAAGGCGTAAGTACCAAGCCGATAAAGCTAATAAGTGGCACCTCACCCTTCTGCGAAACCTTCTTTGATAACGTCCAGGTGCCCAAGTCACAGCTTGTGGGCACACTTAATAAGGGCTGGGAAATTGCAAAGTACCTGCTGACCCACGAGCGCACCATGATAGGCGGCTTTGGCCTAGCCGGCGGTGGCATGAAAGGTATGGGACAAATTGCTGCAGCGAAGCGTGGTAAAAAGGATGGCCGTCTGCGCGACGCGTCGCTTCGCGCAGAAGCCAGCTCCTTTGAAATAGATGAGATGGCATTTGGTCTCACCATCGAGCGCATCACCGACGAAACCAAGGCAGGCCAGGGAACGGGCGCATCATCCTCGATTCTTAAGATGTACGGCACCGAGCTCAATAAGCTCCGCCAGGAACTGCTCATGGCCATTAGCGCAACCGACGCACTGAACTTTGATAGCGATAGTAAAGGTGCGCTGGTAAGAAGTTGGCTGCGAAGTAAGGCCAACTCTATTGAAGGCGGCACCAGCGAAGTGCAGCTGAATATTATTGCCAAGCGCATTCTTGGCTTACCGGCGTAAGGGGAAACGACGTGGTAATGATTTTGAATGAAGAGCAACAGCTCCTCAAAGACTCGGCAAAAGCATTCCTCTCAGAGAGTGCGCCGATTTCCGCGCTGCGCGCCATGCGAGACGCGGGCGAGGACCACATGCCTGAGCTCTGGACAAAAATGAGTGAAATGGGCTGGCCCGGCATTGTAATTCCGGATGCCTATTCTGGTCTCGAGTTCGGCTACGTCGGTGCAGGTGTAGTGCTTGAAGAAATGGGACGTGCGCTTGCGCTCTCCCCCTTCCTAAGCTCAGCAGTTGTTGCAGCAAGCTTGATTAATCAGCTAGGGACAGAACAACAAAAAGAAAAGTATCTGCCCGGCATTGCCTCTGGCGAGTTAACCGCAGTATTGGCTGCCGATGAAACGGGCTACTTCGACCTTAGTTCGATTGAAACTACAGCCACCGCATCCGGTGATGACTATGTGCTCTTCGGCAATAAGCGCGGTGTGATCGACGGCCACAATGCAGATTTGCTTCTCGTTGTTACCGGTGGAGACGAAGGCATGAGTGTCTTCGCAGTAGAAAGTGGAGCTTCAGGCATTTCGTGTGAGACCCGTCTGATTGTCGACAGTCAGCGTGCCGCAGACATCACTCTCGATAGCGTGACGGTCGATGGCGATGCCCTCCTGGGTACTCTCGGTGGTGCCTCGGACGCCATGGAATTCACCATTGATGTGGCGGCTGCGTGCTCCGCCGCTGAGATGCTTGGGATTTCTATTGAAACCTTCGAACGCACGGTCGGTTACCTCAAAGAGCGTGAACAATTCGGCAACAAGATTGGTACCTTTCAAGGGCTCCAGCACCGAGCGGCACAACTATTCGCGGAAATAGAAGTCAGTAAGTCGGCCGTCTTGGCCGCACTTCAGGCACTCGACTCCAACAGTGAAAAGCGTTCTGTCCTTGCTAGCATGGCAAAAGCTAAGTGTTCGAAAGTCGTCCGCAATGCCACCGAGGAAGGCGT
Source organism: uncultured Halieaceae bacterium (assembly GCA_913031575.1). Classification (GTDB taxonomy): domain Bacteria; phylum Pseudomonadota; class Gammaproteobacteria; order Pseudomonadales; family Halieaceae; genus Luminiphilus. The sequence goes on from CAJWEV010000005.1 coordinate 34,686, forward strand.
ACAAATGCATGGTGGCATCGGTATGACGGATGAGTTCGATATTGGCTTCTTCATGAAACGTGCGGCCGTCTGCAGACAAGCTTACGGCGACTATCACTTCCATGCCGATCGATTTGCTAGCCTACGTGGATACTGACTGATCATAAAAGCGAAAAAACCCGCGTCGACCGCAGATTTTTTATATCTATTTAACGCTAGCGAGTTGATGCAAGCAGTGCTGACTCTTCGTCACTCATCTCGGCAGGAATGGCCTCAAATAACGGCGTAGACAGATAACGCTCACCCGTATCAGGCAGCATTGCCAATATAACTGACCCTTGAGGCGCGGTCTCGGCAACTTCCAAGGCTGTGGTCAATGTTGAACCCCCTGACACCCCGGTGAGAATGCCCTCATTAGCTGCGAGGTGCTGCGCCATTACCATTCCTTTCATGCCGTCCACGGGTCGAACCTCATCAAAAAAAGCGCTATCGATTCCTTCCTGAAGTACCTTAGGTATGAAGTCGGGTGTCCACCCCTGAATCACATGAGGCTGCCAGGCAGGATGGCTGCCGGTAGGCGAATCATCCTCATTGCGTTCCTGCAAGACACCCGAGCCCACCAACGCGGCGTTATGCGGCTCTGATAGGATGATCTTGCAGTAAGGGCGCTCTCTTCTCAGCGCTCTGGCAACACCAGTAACAGTACCGCCGGTTCCATAGCCCGTAACCCAGTAATCAAGTGCCGCGTCTTTAAAGTCAGAGAGGATTTCCTGGGCTGTTGTAGACTCATGAATATCAGCATTCGCTGCGCTCTCGAATTGCCGCGCAAAAAACCAGCCATTGTCCTCGGCCAGCTCTTTGGCCACATTGTACATGCCAATACCACGCTCCTCTTTAGGTGTCAGTACAACCTTTGCGCCCAAGAATCGCATCAGGCGACGACGCTCGATTGAGAAACTCTCAGCCATGGTAATGACAAGGGGATAGCCCTTCGCGGCACAGACCATCGCAAGACCAATGCCGGTGTTTCCAGATGTTGCTTCCACCACTGTCTGCCCCGGCTTAAGCTGTCCCTCTCTCTCGGCAGATTCAATAATATTTAAGGCAAGCCGGTCTTTAACCGACGACAGCGGATTGAATGACTCCACCTTTACGAACATCGATACATGATCAGGGCCGGTCCGATTGAGACGCACGCAAGGCGTGTCACCCACAGTCTCCACAATGTTGTTGTAAAGCCGGCCACGTCCTTCTGTCTTGAATCTGGTCATCTAGTTATCTCCCTGTCTGCCATTAATGTAGCCCGAATCCTAACCACTTGCCCATGCTCATGGGAATTCTTCAACGCCTAGCTAAAAAAGTTTACTAGGCCTTAGGTTTTGATACCCCCCAGGGGTATTTGGCTATTGATACCCCTGGGGGGTATAATTCTGCTAAATCGGAGGTGAAGTGTGAAACAAAAAACCCGTGACAATGTCGATAGGCGCCTCGCACGCATCGAAGGCCAAGTCAAAGCCCTGCGGCGAATGGTAGGTGAAGATCGCTACTGTATCGATATAGCTCAACAAGTCCAGGCGGCGAGAGCAGCGCTAAGCAGCCTCGAGTCCATCATTTTGGACGATCACATTGCGACCTGCGTCCAACATGCACTGGAAGGTGACAACCTCGGTGAGCGAGAAGCCAAGATCGAGGAGCTGATTAAAGTCATGAGAGGCAAGAAGTGAGAAATGCGATTCTTAAAATCGCTGCCGCGTCACTCGCGATGCTCACCTGCTCGGTAGTTCAGGCTCGCCCAGTTTCTTACGCAGGTGGATGGACACTAATCGAAATTGCAAACCGCGCACAGACAGCAGGTCTAGCCCATTATTCTCTGGCGCATAACTTTTCAGTTGGACTGCGTCATGAGTGGCAGCGCGAGGGTGATGTAAAGCTCACGGCTGTGCAGCCAACCCTACTTGTGAAACGCTGGTTTGGGCGCGATTACCAGGGCAACTTGTACTTAACCGTCGGACTTGGAACCGCAACGGATGAGTCACCAAATAACCAAGGTTCAGAGCCAGCGTCTTTCGTCGGAGTCATGGCTGACTGGGAGACACGCACGCTATTCGTCAGCTACGAAGCGCGTTTTCTCGAGCAAGGCGTGCTAGGTAATCACTCGATGCATGCAGCGCGTTTCGGATGGGCTCCCTATGTAGGCGACACGGGGGAACTCCATACCTGGCTAATGCTAGAGGTTGATCGTCGTAGACATTTTGAGGACAAAACAAGCGTTACGCCGCTACTGAGATTTTTTAAAGGGCCGACTCTACTTGAGCTCGGCTATAACCTAACCGACACAGGCCCCTTGCTTAACTTTACGTACCGTTTTTGACGGAGGATTTATGAATAAGACAACTCCACTTTTGATTGCAGCGATTCTTTCAGCGTCCGCCTTGGCAGATGACGGAAAACACAAAATGGATCATCACAGCGGTGCCGAGATGAATCATGCCGAAATGAACCATGACCATGGTCGTAAGCACGACAACGGTGCCGATCATGGACATGGGTCTCATGACCACGATGAAATGGCGCATGATCATGTAGACATGGCTATGAACGCGGCCGGGATCACCCACACCGATGAAATCTCCGAGGCACTCGCCAATGGAGGCGCGCCTGTCGTAGTCGATGTGTTGGGTGTTGTTTGCGACTTCTGCGCAATGGCCATGAACAAGGTTTTTGGTAAGCGCGACGAAGTCGCTGCTATTTACGTCGACCTCGATAAGAAAACACTGAGCCTAGTAATTAACGATGGCTCCGATCTTTCTGATAAGCAAATTGAAAAGCTTGCAAAGCAGGCCGGTTACCGCATCGCAGCCATTCGCAGAGATGGTGAGGCAATGGACGGGTGAATCCCATTGATCGCAGGGTTCTGATTGGACCGACGCTGTCGCTGTTTGCTAGCACATCGACCCTGCTTTGTTGTGCCTTGCCTGCGCTCCTGATTACCCTGGGCGCGGGCGCGGTGATGGCGGGTTTGACCGCAGCGTTTCCCGGCATCATGTGGCTATCCGCTAATAAGGGCCCGCTCTTTATTGCGTCGGGTCTTTTGTTAAGCTTATCTGCCTTCATGCAATGGCAGGCGAGAAATGCACCTTGCCCTGTCGATCCAGAGCAAGCGATGGCATGCATGCGACTGCGCGCTTTAAGCCGACGTCTCCTCGGAATATCGGTTGGGGTATATGCGACCGGCGTATTTTTTGCCTACCTCTGGCCACTTATCTATCTGTAGATTTTCACTGGTTCGGGCTACAGCGATGAGGGCACATCGCTATGCGCAACAATCCACGGGCAATTGGTTCTGACGGAACTAAATCTTAGAGCTGCGTCTCCAAGGAATCATCACGTACAAGGCAATACCGGCGATGGCAGTGAACAGCGCCAGCACAGAAAATAGCTTTAGTAGCCAAGTGCCAATATCATCGCGATCGTCGTAATCCATAATGTGGAGCATCCACAAGAAGTCCCATGCTCTCCAAGCCAAATTTCTCACAGCGACAATATCGCCCGAGCGAGGATCAACGTAGACCCGCAGGGACGGATTTTCCTCGCTATAAGCGCGCCACAAAGGCAGCTGGCGGCCTCTGTATTCAGCCGCTTCCGCAGCAGTTGTTACCCACTCGGTAACATTGACTTTAATGTTCGTTTTACTCGAGACGACTGAAATCGCCTGCTTCGCCGTCAACAGAGTGGCGGGCTGACCATCAGGACTCAACCACTCTGTGAGACCTGACCCCGGGTCCGTTACACCAACAACCAGCTCGCCTGACAGTCGGGGTTTTATAAGTATTTGACTGGTAGAAGCGACGGGAAAATCAAATTCCGCGAGGTCAATCGGCTGAGTTTGAGGCGCCAAACGATGGGGCTCACCCCGCACTAGCGTTATATCAACAAAGGCGAAGTAAATGCCGCTTACGGTCCACAATAGGAGCTGGATGGCAGTGATTACCGCCAAGCGGCGATGCCACACACGAAGGCGCCGTTGCCAGGAAAACGATACGGCGCGATAAGGCCATCTCGCTTCTTTTTCGGACGCCTCAGATATCTCGGACCCCTCAGATAGGTGGGGCACCTCAGACACCGCCACGAATCAGTCTTGGAAGGTTGCCGAGCTCTCGCTCTTATAGAGTGACTTCTTGGGCTTCTCGAACACCCGCTGAATCATCGGATCAAAAAACGATAGCGGGTAAGTTTCAGCATCGGGATCAAAAGCTGGCGCATCATATTTCTCAATGAACTCGAGTGTCTGATCGTAAAGCGGATGGTCTTTGAACTGCTCCCGCATATTCTTATCAAGACCCAAGTACTCGAAGAAGTAATACCCTTGGAAAATCGCGTGATGCTTCACCATCCAGTGGTTGGCCTCACTGACGTAAGGCTGAAGCAAGACCGCAGCGATGTCCGCGTGGTTGGCGGGCCCCAACGTATCACCTATGTCATGCAACAACGCACACACAACATATTCTTCGTCCTTTCCATCTTTGTGGGCCAAGGTAGCCGTCTGTAAGCAGTGGGTGAGTCGATCAACGGGGAACCCACCGCAATCGCCCTCGAGCAATAACAAATGATCAATGATTCGCTGGTAAAGAGTTTTAGAAAACTCCTGAACCTCGGCACCAATAATAGTCCAATCCTCCAGCGTTCCATCTTTCATATGGTGGAATTTCGCGCGCTCCGGAACAGCTGTATTCATTTTTGTCTCCTCGCTAACGCCAACAACGGTTAGCGTAAATTATCTTAACCTACTTCAACAGAATAACGTGGCCTGACCTGCTTGTTCTGCTGGACTTTGGGTGACTCCCAAACCTAATTTGCCTAGGCCGCCACCGATCGGCTAATCATTTGATCGCCCTCGAGCCACTTTAATGCCTCGCGGTATTTAACAGGTGACTTGAAGCCCAACTCCGCGCGAACACTTTTCAGGGGCTCGTGCAGACGATCTTCCCAGCGCGTGTATAGCATCCAATCGGCTGCCTCACCGATTTGTCGACCCTCGCCAATTAACTCTTTCAAGTTCAGTCCGGGCTGCTCTTTTTGGCCTTTTGTGCGACCCATGAAGATGATGAAATCGATGCCGCGAGAAGGTACCTGTGTGGTCATGAAAGACAGCAAACAGAGTTCACCTAAGGTATCTCGTCCGTAACCCGTCATCACATGCTGCAAGTCATGGATATCCCTCAAGCGATCACCCAACCAGCGCTGATCCTGTCCAATTTTTTCGAAGCGTGGTGCTTCGTGACTTGATGAAATCAGCCCGTCAGCAGACAGTCCCTCAGCATGAACAAAATCGTAATAGGCCCTTCCAATACTACCTTCAGGGAGCGCCGCGAGTGCCTCTCGATCATTTAACGCATTGACAATGTTAGGTTGCTCCTCGAGCAATGTCTGCCCTCGCTCATCATTCCTCATGTGCCTAAGCGCTTTACTCAAGGAGTCGCCCCGAAGTGCTTCGAGAACCTTGAATACTTGACCCGTATCATCTGGGTCGCGTAGCAACCGAGAAATCGCAAGTCCTGCTTGTATCGGCTTAATGCGATTTTGCTCATACCAACGTCTTAACGAATTCAGCATATGTTTACCCACATCAAAAGGTCTACGTGTTCGATGCTAACAAACCCCACCGGGTTTTCACCAACCATTGATTATTTTTAGCTTGAAAAAACAGTTGGGACCAAAATCACTGCGAGTAACGTCAGCGTGGTCATTGCAATGAGATTCATCAGGATTCCTGCTCTGATCATCTGGGGAATTGTAAGAGCGCCGGATGAAAAAACGATGGCATTGGGTGGTGTCGCAACAGGTAGCATGAAAGCACAACTGGCAGCTAATGTTATGGGCACACATAAGACCAGTGGCTCGATTCCTGATTGTGCTGCAATAGCGGCGACAACGGGTAGGAAGGTAGCAGCTGTAGCTAAATTACTGGTCAATTCCGTGAGAAACACGACAAGACCCGCCGCTGCAGCCACGAGGACAAAGGTTCCTACTCCTGCAACCGGGAGTAATGACTCTCCCAACCATACAGACAAGCCTGAGCCAGATACCTGGGCCGCAAGAGCTAGACCTCCGCCAAACAGAATTAAAACTCCCCAGGGTAAACGTGTTACTTCATCCCATTGCATTAGGCGATCAGCCGACCCGTTGCTAGAGGGTATTACAAACAGTAGGAGAGCCGCCGCCATAACGATTCCCGCGTCACTGAGACCCTCAAGGCCAGATACATCGCTCAGCCACTTCCTCGCCATCCAAAGCAACACAACGGTAAGAAAAAGTAGCCCCACTCGATGCTCAGGGGTTTTCATTTCGCCCACCTCCTCCCGCATGCTGTTAATAACGCTTGCTACCTCGGGGCTAGCAGGCAGATTGACTCTAAAAGCAACGCGCGTCAGAACAATCCAACCAAGGGGCAGGAGTACCAGCGCCAAGGGTAATCCGATGAGCATCCAGTCAAAAAAAGCGATCTGGATACCGTAGGTCTCTTCAATAAATCCAGCGAGCAGGACATTTGGGGGAGTTCCAATAATTGTAGACATCCCGCCGATGGTGGTCGCATACGCGAGCGCCAATAACAGGGCCACCTGAAATGTCTTTTTTTCGTCGATACTGACACCTATCGACTTTTCAATAACCATCGCGGCAACAGAGGTCGCAATTGGAAGAAGCATCATTGCTGTCGAGGTATTGGTCATCCACATAGATAACAGAGCCCCCGCCACCATGAAGCCTAGAATGAGCTTTCGCCCATCGGTTCCAGTCCTCACTAAGACACTGAGTGCGATACGTCTATGCAAGCCCCACCTCTCCACAGAAAGCGCTAGTAAAAAAGCGCCTAGAAAAAGAAATATGGTGGGATGAGCATAGCTCTGAGCGACCGCCTTGACCGGCATCACTTGTAATAGCGGAAAACTCACTAACGGAATAAACGCTGTTGCTGCCACGGGGATTGCTTCAGTTGACCACCACGTTGCCATCCAAAGTCCCACCCCAGCCACTATCCATGCGTTGCGTGGCATCGTGTCTTGCCATCCCGCGGTTATAAACATTGAAAGAGCTACTATGGGCCCGATCCACAAGCCTGCTTGCTTTAGACGGGAATGACCTGCACTAGATTGCATGAATAGGCCCCGTACCTATGTGTCTTCCACGATATTTGTTGAGCATTAAAAACAACATAAACCTTAAGCTCGAATGAATTATTCGTCTCTCAAAGATCTAACTGCCTCCGGGTTACTCCAAAACCCACCCAAGAGGTCCGCACGAGAAATCACGTACAACGCTTCCGAATCCAATACGACACGTGTATCACCGTCCACTGACCCGGGCGTCAAGGTGACTTCGCCAACTGCTGCGATAACCGCTTCGGCAGGGGATGCTTTATCCCTAATTTCAAAAAGTGCGACGCGATCTACATGGATGCAACACAACCCATCCTCAATCCCACCTGCGGCGTAGGGCACAGTTAAGCGATCGACTGCATCACCCGCTAGGTAAGTAAACGCATAGCGATTGTATTGTGCGGGACTGTATCCCCAGTCCAGATCTGTACCGAGCTCGATAAACCCTTGAGAAATTGGCCTTGAGACATCACTAATGTTGTAAAGCTCTAGCTTAGGAACGCGGCGCTCACTCAACCCCAAACCAAGGAGCAAGTCATCTGAGACCTCGTGCAACAGATCAGAAAAACCAGGCACCTCGAGCTCACCTACGATCGCAGGCGCGCTGGGGATCGATAGATCGATAACGTAGAGCGGATCGATGCGCTCAAAGGTCACCATATAGGCGCGATCACCCATGAAACGGACCCCGTAAAGGTCTTCGTTGGGCTTCCCAATGCGCGCCTCGGGGTCATCACCCAACACACCTAAAACCTCGAGCTCGGGTGCATTAGCCTCCGGTCTCACAACATACAGCCGATGTCTGAATGAATCCTCTGGATCGCCCGTCCACTGAGTCGTAACCAGTCTCAGGGCGCCTGACGATTCGCTGATACGAAAATCGGCATTACCACCACTGTAAAGGTCGCCCTCCACCTTCTCTGAACCGATGTAGTCAAACGAGTCGCGGTCGAGCAAATGCACCATCGTGCCGCCTTCTTCCAAATCCCAACGAACATGAGTAAAAGCAATATAGGTCTCACCCATATAAATCCCTGTAACGGGCTCCGAGGTACAGGCCGAACGAAGAAGCTCACCAGAGCTTTCAGAAACCGTAAGCATCGTCGTGATGGTTGAGTCGCCGGGCGCAGGCAGTGCCAGAGGATGCTCTGGATCGAGTCGATAACAACCATCTAACGTCAACGGGGATGCCAACTCACCATCAATTCTGATCTCCGGTAATATATCTTCGTCTGAGGCCTCTGCGAGAATCGCCTCATTATTCGCAACTTCCTCGTCGGTTTGGGGGTAGGCTATAAGACCCTCAATGTTGGGCGCATGACGCGAGATAATATGAATTTCATCGCCCGTACGACGTGAGGTTACAAGTGCGCCTTCTATGCTTAGTTCACTGGTCAGAGTAGGGTTCTCAGGATCGGTCACATCGAAGCTCTTCAAGCTGACCTGCTCATCGAGCCAGCCGTCGGGTGTCATGAATCGATCCCCGTAGACACCCCACCATGCCGTGGAGAGCAGCACCTGAAGTCCTGTTTCTGACAAGTACATCCCCTCTGCATTGACACCCTCATCAAGGTCGATTACCGACTGGAGTGATGCAGTGCCTGAAGTTGGGTCGGTCAGGAACAACTCGATCTGCGGCAGTGGCGACTCACCGGGTATCGGCGGCAGTGAATCGGTGTCGGCCAGCGGCTCTGCGATAAAACAGCAGCCACTTCGAGTCGGGGCAATCGCTAGTGTGGAACCGTTATATTTTACAATGTCGTACTCATCGAGGTTCGCTTCCAACGTGTAGGTACTAGAAAACCCGCCAGAAGAGGCATCGGCTACCGGCGCCGCTTCCAGCACAGCACCCCCGGTTGCTGAGCGGATTGCGCCTATTTGCGTCAGCTTGGCTGCATAGCTGACTAGGCCCTCTCCGTCATTGTCGCTGCGGATCCAGAGGCCGGTCTGGTCGGGCTCAGGGGGCTCAACCACAAGGAGCGGCTCAGAGGAGCTACTACCCCCTCCACCGCAGCTGCCCAAAAGCACGAACGCAATGTTTGAGAAAAAGAAACTTCGAATCGACACCCTACACCCCCCCCGATTCAAATCTGTGATAATGAAAACTCAGGATACGACTCGCGAGCCTTTATCACTATAAAGCGCTCATGTCGTTGCCCGGAAGTAAACGAGATTAACTTGTTATTGAGGCAATACAAATATTGCTGCGAATAGGAATCCGGCTGCAGCAATCCCTGCCGCAATGAGTGCGTAGGGCAGCTGTGTCACCGCATGCTGATAGGTATTACACCCAGCGCCCTGGGCAGACAGCACAGTGGAGTCCGAATAAAAGCAAGCATGACTTCCAAAACCACTGGCCGATAATAGTGCGCCGATTACGAGCGGGATGCTGACATCGTAGGCCTGTGCGAGGGGGAAGGCGACAGGCATGGCGATCGCTATGACACCCCAGTTTGATCCGGTGGCGAAAGACACGGCTGACATGGTGACAAACACAATGACAGGCAGCATAGTTGCATTCATGTAAGGCTTCACTGCCTGTATGACATATTCAGTTAGCCCAATCCGCTCGTTCGCTTCTACAAAGACAAACAGAGCCAGCAGCATAGCAAGTACGGGCACCATAATTTTGATGCCGTTAGTGCATGTATCGAACAACTCAGACAGGGGCATAAGTCGTAGCGAAGCAAAATAGACAACGGTCACCAGAATTCCGGCGATGACCCCTCGAAGTAAATCGACACTGGGAAAAATCGTAAAAAATAAAAGCGCAAAGATAGGCAGGAAAAACGTAGACGCCCCACCATTACCAAACTCCAGTTCAACTGAGTCAGAATCAGTGGCACCCAAGTCACCCGATGCCTCAGCCAACTCCTCTGCTTTACGCATTGGACCGATACGAGGAATGAATCCCGATGCGACCCACGGTACGAGGATGACCGCCACAATGGGGTAGAACATATAGGGGATCGACTCGACAAATAACGACAAGCCCAGCCCATCGGCGGCGACCGCATTTTTCTCCAGAAGACCTGAGAAATAAGCGCCCCAGCTTGAAATGGGCACGAGGAGACATAACGGAGCTGCGGTGGAATCGATCACATAGGCCAACATCGCCCGTGACGTTTTAAACCGATCAGTCACAGCCTTCATGGTCGCTCCCACCGTCAGCGAGTTTAAGTAGTCATCTAGGAAAATAAAGAGCCCTAGCACCCATGTTGCAAACAAACTCTGGCCTTTTGAGCTGAGCCGCTTTAACAAAAGGTTGCCGAATGCCATCGAGCCCCCACTCCGGACCAGCAACGCTATGAACACACCATAAAGCGCGCAAACCAGAATAATCCAGGCTACGTCTTCGTCACGCAGTACCTCAAGTGACACCTTCGCTAACGTGTCTGCAAATCCGATACCGTCCATCAGTAGGAACGCGAAAATCGCCCCCGCGATAACCGATTCAAGAGTGCGCTGAGTGACTACCGCCAGCACTAGAACCAAGGCCGTAGGCAGCAGACTGACAATTCCGTATTCCATAGCCCCCATAGCCTCTTCGAACAACTTCGCTTCGGTTCAGTCTACAGGGCAACACCGTAAATATTCACCTCAACTTGAAGTTTTGATCTCGAACCGCCATCCTCGCGCGTCTTTTTATACTCGCGGGGGCAAATCGCTCTGAATTCAACAAAAAACAGTGATACACGCCTCGCCGTAATCGGCGGAGGCTCATGGGGCACGACACTGGCATCGTTGGTCTGTCGCAATGCTCACGTCAGGCTGTGGGCGCGCGACCAAGACGTAGTGAATGAGATTAATGATTCGAACATCCATACTCGATATCTCGATGGTCTAAATCTCAATCCCCTGTTGAGGGCAACGACTAGCCTCGCAACTGCCATGACCGAGGCGCATGCTGTTTTTATGGCTATTCCCTCGCACAACTTTCGCAGCGTTTTTGAGCAGGCAGCGCCATTGATTCCTCGCGGCGCTCCCATAATTAGCATGACTAAGGGTCTCGAAGCCACAACACAAAAGCGGATGACCGAAGTGATTAAAGAGTACTGCCCTGATCATCCGGTGGGTGTTCTTACTGGGCCGAATCTGGCGAGGGAAATCCTCGAAGGGAAAGCGGCAGCGAGCGTACTTGCACTTGACGACGCATCGGCCGATTGGTTGCAGCCCGCACTCAATGTCGGCTTATTTCGGGTCTACCGAAACGACGATGTGGTGGGATGCGAGCTCGGTGGTGTATTGAAGAATATCATTGCCCTGGCGGTCGGACTGGGAGACGGTCTGGGTGCCGGTGACAACACGCGAGCCGCTCTTATCACGCGAGGTCTCGCAGAGGTCACGCGATTAGGCACCGCATTGGGCGGACGCGCAGAGACCTTCGCGGGACTCGCCGGAATGGGCGATATGATCGCGACCTGCACCAGCCCTCAAAGCCGTAATCGCCACGTAGGAATCCGGCTTGCGGAAGGCAAAACAGTACAAGAGATCACCGACGCCATGAATATGGTGGCAGAGGGGGTAAAAAGTGCACCGACAGTGGTCTCGCTGGCGAACCGCCACGACATCGAGGTACCTATCTGCAGTGAGATTCATCGCATTTTGGAAGGCAAGGCCGATGCAACTCGAGTCTACCGAGGTCTTATTAGAGTTGTTGCGGGTACGGAATCAGAGCCGGGTTGACGTGTCACTAAGGACGGCGTGTATTAATCAGTCGATAATTCTTGAGGCGCGGACAATGCAGCAGAGCCATTTGTTTTTGTCTATGTTGCTGCTGTTAACAGTGATGGGCTGCAGTACAAGCCCCACTGGCAGAAGCCAATTTCTGATTGTTTCTCCAGAGTCAGCCATACAGCAATCGCGCGGCGCCTATGTGCAAGCAGTCGAGGCACTCCGTGACGAGCATGAGATATCCCAGGACAGGCTACTGGAATCTCGGGTTCGTCGTGTTACCGGCAGAGTGGTAACTGCAGCCGCTGAGAACTTCCCAAAGTCCGCTAATTGGAACTGGAGTGTCGTGATTGTTGACGATGCAGACACTGTTAATGCCTGGTGTATGGCCGGCGGCAAAATGGCGGTCTATACCGGACTTTTTGAACAGCTAGAGCTTACCGATGCTGAGTTCGCTCAAATCATGGGGCACGAGATTTCTCATGCCCTCGCAGACCATACGGCAGAAAGGATGTCGCGAGCGCTGGCAATCCAACTCGGTTTGGTGGCTGTAAATGCGGCCACCGACGGCAGCCGCAGCGCGGGACAAAATGCGGAAGTCTTGGCGCAAGTAGCTCTTGAGCTACCCAATAGTCGAGTCGCAGAGCGTGAGGCCGACAAGCTCGGGATGCGACTGGCGACACTTGCCGGATACGACCCTGAGGCTGCCGTTACGCTATGGCAGAAAATGGAGAGTCTAGGCGACAATAGACCACCTGAATTTCTCAGCACACACCCAGCACCCAATCACAGACAAGCGCGGCTTCATCAAATGATCCCAGCGATGCGTGACTTAAATCCCACGGGCAGCAAACTGCCCGCTACCGCAATCATAATTATCGACTAGGTTCTGCGATATAGCTCAAATTGAGCTAATACATCAGCAATAACTTGGGCCTCAGTGAGCCCCCATAGGCAGTAGCCAGCAGAACCTGAGGATAAGTGTACTTCTGTAACCGATGTGGACCCCTCAACGGGAAGCAAAACCTCATCTGCGCGCGTTTCAGAGGGCGCGCGCCCACCCTGAGGCGACAGCTTCACCGCATAAGTAAAGCCAGATTCATCTTCAGCTTCAGCGGTCAGTGCAATTGATCCATCAGTATCAATATTGTTGGTAACAGCTGCAGCAACACCATTTTTACTTAGTTCAGACGCAAACGCCGACAGTGCAGGAAGCACGGTCTCGTTCTGGAACGCAAAAACCGCCTCGTCCGAGGGTGCTATTAGCAGCGATCCCAATCGAGACTGCCAGTCGACGTCGACATCGGTATCAAAACTCGTTGAAGCTTTAACAAAACTCGATTGCATATCTGACTGAAGCGATCGCTGAAGACCCCAAAGAGCGCCTAACAAAATTAGTGAGAAAGGAAGCGCGCTTGCAATTGTCGCAGTTTGTAGTGCCTGTAATCCCCCGGTTATCAAGAGCGTTGCGGAAATCGCAGCAATGATGCCTGTCCATAAGACACGCTGAAAAATGGGCGAATCGTCAACGCCACCCGACGCCATCATGTTAAGTACCAGTGCGCCACTGTCGGCAGAGGTCACAAAGAAAATAACGATCATGATCAAACTCAGTAGCGAGAGATAAAAAGTACCAGGCAAATAATCGAGAAATAGGAATAAACCCAGCGGCTGATTATCAACGACAGCGTCGCCAAACACCGATTCACCAGCATGAATCAGTTCGATGGCGCTACCGCCAAAGACATTCATCCAGAGCACAACAAACAAGGTGGGTGCCAACATCACTCCGATCAAAAACTCTCGAATCGTCCGCCCACGTGAAATCCGTGCAATGAAGATACCAACAAAAGGCGCCCAACTAATCCACCAGCCCCAGTAAAAAATGGTCCAGCCGCCCAGCCATTCGGTGTCTTCGTACGTGAACAGGTTCGTCGAGGTAGTTATTAGGTTCGCAAAGTAGTAACCGAAGTTCTCCAGCGTGCCACCCAGAATCAGCGCCGTAGGTCCTGCCAATAAAACAAAACACAGCAGGGCTATCGCAAGAAACGAATTGAACTCAGAGAGTCGTTTAATTCCAGAGTCCAGACCCAACGCTACAGACACTGCTGCCATGGCCATAATCGCGACGGTAATAGCAATTTTAATGACACCTGACTCTGGAACACCAAACAGGTGATTAAGTCCCGTGCTTAACTGCTCGACGCCCAGCCCCAGGCTGGCAGAGATACCAAAAGTGGTACACACAATAGCAAAGACATCGATTGCTGCCCCCAAAGGCCCATAGATGCGATCACCCAAAATAGGGTAGAACGCAGATCGCAGTGTCAATGGCAAGCCACGCCGAAACGAAAAATAAGCCAATACCAGGGCCATGAGTGCGTAAACCGACCAAGCATTGAACCCCCAGTGGAGCATGGTTAGGTTAATTGCCTGATTCTCTCCACCAGTCGCGGCGCCCTCGCCGACCGGAGGTTTCAAGTAGTGAACAACGGGCTCCGCCACACCGTAGAACATCAAGCCAATCCCGACCCCGGCAGCAAACAGCATGGATAGCCAAGAGAAAAGACTGTAGTCAGGCGCTGAATTGTCGGGGCCGAGACGTATCCTGCCCACGCGAGAAAATGCCAGCGCGACGGATGCCACCAACAGTACGGCCATCACGATTCCGTAAAACCAACTTGCGTTCTCCACAATTGCAGCCTGTAGTATGCCCAATGCTCTGCTGCTGGCGTCGGGAAACCCTAAAACAATGGCCACCGTACTCAGCAAAAAGGCGATAGACGGAATGAATACGGTGCGGTCAACGACAAAACCACGATCGGAAAAGTTCAACATGGAGCGCTACTCGATAGAGTGTCAACGGAGTGTAACAGTAACTGTCTCACAAGCCTGTCCCCAGTAAATTAAATGAGCAAAAAGCACTTTGCGTATTAACTAATTACACTTAATTTTAATATTAATAATAAAAACAATAAGTTAAGTACTATTTCGATCGGGCTATACCATTGAAATACTTTGAGCTAGAATCGTTCAACCACTCTAATAACGGAAAGATCCCTATGTTTCTTACCAAACAGTTTGGCAAGCGTCCTCTGTCGCTCGCCGTGGCTGCTGCTATTGCACCGGCCTTTGCGTCCACAGCACTCGCGCAAAATCCTCAGCTTGAGGAGGTCGTAGTTACTGCGACGAAGCGTGCTGAAAACCTTCAGGATGTTCCGGTCTCGGTTAATGCTCTATCCGGTGACGCGATGCGATCGCAGAACATCCTGACTTTCGACGACTACGTTGAATTCTTACCAAATGTCGTTAGCGCGGGTATCGGTCCAGGTCAACGAGAAATCTATATTCGCGGCTCAGCATCTGAGCAATCATCTATTACAGTTGCGCCGGCTCAGGGCTCAGCACCTGGCGTGGCACTTTATTTTGATGAAATGCCTGTTTCGTTCGGCGCGAGGAATCTTGATGTATATGCAGCAGACTTAGCGCGAATCGAGGTGTTATCTGGCCCACAGGGGACTCTATTTGGTGCCAGTTCGCAGTCCGGAAATATGCGCTTAATCACTAATAAGCCCAACCCTGATGAATTCGAAATGAGTCTGGATATGGGCCTTAGCTCGACACGAGGTGGTGCAAACAGTAATAGCCTTGAGGCAATGATCAACGTCCCTATGGGCGAGCAAGGCGCAGTTCGCTTCGTAGCTTACTCAGATAACCAAGGCGGATGGATCGACAATCAAGTGGGTACGTTCACGCCGAGCGGAACGGTTATCGACAGAAACAATTCGGCTGGCTATGGGCCATTTTTTGGCTCTTTCGATCAAACAACCATCCAATCTGCAACGAACGGTAATGTTGCCAAAAAGGATTGGAACGAGGCTACATACGATGGTTTCCGTGTTGCTGCGAGCTACGACTTCAACGACACGTGGAGTGGCCTAGTTACGCATATGTCGCAGGAGATTGATGTAGACGGCTCCTTCCTTATCGACCCAAGCTTGGGTGACAGTAGTGCTCAGAAATACGTGCCGGAATCAAACATTGATGAGTTCGATATCACAACATGGACGCTGGAAGGTGCTATAGCAAACCTAGACGTCGTTTATACCGGTGGTTATATTGATCGAGAGGTCGATGCGCTGATTGACTACACGCACTACAACAATGGTGGCGGTTACATCACCTACTACCTCTGTAGTGGAAATATCTACTCAGCTGATCCATCGACCGCTCGTAATACGTGCTTTGACCCCACAAAGCAGTACGCCGACGTATCAACGAATGAGCGAACGACTCACGAGCTGCGAATAAGCAGTGACCCTGACAACCGTCTCCGTTGGATGGCGGGCGTTTACATGAGTGATGTTGATACGACGCACGTAGGGGAGTTCCAATATTTCTCCACTAACGACGCGTTCAGTGAGCATATCGTGAACTACTTCGGCTCGGGTGCTCCTTTCCAGGTTGGCAATACAACCATTCCGGGTACCGCAGGCACCAACACAACCGGACCGCGAAGCCCACTCACTACGTTCTATAATGACTTCACTCGTACAGAGGAAGAGACGGCTTTCTTCGGTGAAGTTGCCTTTGATATCAGTGACGATCTAACCGTGTCGCTAAGCGCGCGACGCTACGATCTAAAGTCGCAGCTACAGGGTGCGTCTAATTTCTCGTTCGGTTGTCGTTATGGTGCACCATTCACTGATCGAGAGACGCCCGCGGGAGCAGGCTTTGGCAACGCACTGGTTACAGAGGACGGTCGCTGTAACAGCAACGCCTTCAGTAACGACGTGACTGCACGCCTTTTAACTCTTGGCGCCTATGGCGCTTCAGGTGATGACAGCATTATCTTGGGTGCGACGAGTCCAAACGGTGCGCGTGACATGTTCCGTGGTGGTGGTAGTAACGCCGCAACGCTCGCTGCCATACAAAACGGCAACCTTGACATTAGTGATGTCTCTGCTGACGGTTCGACAGAAGAAGAGGACACTATTGTTCGTTTATCAATGAACTACAATCTGTCAGACGATGTAATGGTCTACGGTATCTATTCCGAGGGCTATCGTCCAGCAACTCAGAACCGTAACGCCGGTCAGCTCGCCGCAAATCAATCCGGGGTTTATGAGGGATATGTGGTTCCAGCCGTGGCCGTTACAGACACATTGGAGAACATTGAGTTCGGCATGAAGGGCGAGTTCCTCGATCGCACACTGCGATTGAATGCTAGTTACTACATGACGGAGATCACAGACCTGCAAGTTTCACGTTTTGACCCTTCAAATGTGGCCTTCTTGGTCTTTATGGAGAATGTGGGAGACGCTGAATCAAACGGTGTTGATCTTGATTTCCAGTGGGCCGCAGGAACAAATCTGCTGATCTCGGGCGCTGCCAGTTTCTTGGATACCGAGATCACTCGACTAAATCCACAGCTTCAAGGCGTGGCAGTGCCCGTTGGCTCTGAGCTTCCACTCGCACCCACCTTCTCGGGTAACTTGCGAGTACGCTATGACTTCGATACGGACTGGTACGGTATGGACGGCTACCTTACTGGTGCCATAACATACCGTGGTAAGTCGGTTGCAGGGATCGTCGGAAGCGCAGCATTCATGGACGATACGGCAGTCCTTGCCTACGGGAGTGAATCTGGCCTAGATCAGCAAGATGAAGGTGGAAACTTCGGAACCGTCAACGATTCAACTGGTGCACTGCCCGCAAACTCACGTTACGTTAACGAGGCTGCGACAACACTCAACTTTAGTGCAGGCCTCACCAAAGACGCGTGGTTAGCTGAAGTCTATGTTCGCAACCTTACGAATACGCGGGGCGCCGTAGTTCAAACAGCGGGTAAGTTTACGCCCGAGGCAACTGTCAACCGACCTCGAACAATGGGAATCAGACTGTCTTACCGCTTCTGATCGGTCAAGCAAGCGTAGTACCCTCCAAAGGGCGGACAATACAATGTCCGCCCTTTTTTATTTCTTAGCCGCCAAGAAAGTATTGTCGTGATAGAAGAATCAATTCAAAAAGCACGGATTGCCATAGGAAATGGCGCATTCGACGAGTCGAGGCATCTGCTCGATAGTGTCCTTGACTCCGAACCAGATCACTTCGAGGCACGGTATACCCTCGCTGTCCTTTTGCGTGCACAAAAACAGCAAAAAGAGGCAAAGCAACTATTGACGGTATTACTTCAAGAGAAGCCGGATTTCGGGAGAGGCTTTCAAGAGCTAGCACTTTGTGAGCTGAGTCTCGGTAGTGAAGGTTCAGCGATTAAAGCATTTGAAAAAGCAGTAGAGTTTGACGCCTCGCTTCTAGAAAGCTGGCGATTTTTAGTCGCCGCCTATGAGCGTAAAAACGACAGCCGTCTCGCGCAAGCCACTCACCAATTAGAATTCTTAAAATCACTCCCAAATGAGCTTCGGACAGTCATTAGTTATCTCGCTAGCAACCGGATAGCGGATGCAGAGCGGCTCTGCCGATATTTCATGCAACAAAATAAAACGCACATTGAAGGCATGCGCCTGATGGCTGAAATTGCTACTCGCACCGGCGTTTTTGATGACGCGGAATTCTTATTAGAGACAGCATTAAAGTTAAAGCCGACGCATATCGAGGCAGAGATACAACTTACTCATGTATTACTCCGTCGACAGCGTTTTCATAAGGCCTACGATCACGCCAAAGCACTCTACGAAAAACATGAGTTCCCTTCACCCCAGGTCCTCGCTCTTTATGCCTCGGTCTGCTTCGGTGTAGGAGAGATTGATGAAGCGATTGGTGTTTATCAGCAGATGATCGAAGCCGCACCTGACGACCCGGCGCTTAAAGTATCGTTGGCACATATATACAACGCGACTGGTGAATCATCACTTGCCATCAACCTTTTCCAAGAGGCGCATAAAATAAAACCCAGTTTTGGTGATGCATTTTGGAGTCTGGCAAATACGAAGTCGTATCGTTTTACTGCCGCCGAAATCGACTCCATGATGTCCGGACTAGACGATAAAAGCGTATCCAAACTAGATAAAATTCAGATTCATTTTGCGCTCGGTAAAGCAGAGGAAGATAAAGGCGAGTATGCAGCTTCGTTTGAGAACTACCGGCGTGGCAATGCCCTGAAGCTGGAGACTTCAAATCACAGCAGAGAGCAGCTGGATATCCGTATCTCTTCGCAAATAGAGATCTGCACGAAATCCCTATTCGAACGTCTCAAGAACGTGGGTCATGATGCGCCTGATCCCATCTTCGTAGTAGGTTTGCCGCGCGCCGGATCGACATTACTTGAGCAAATTCTTGCCTCCCACTCTAAGGTGGACGGCACCATGGAACTGCACGATATTTTGGATCTGGCAAAGCGCTTGCGCGGTCGAGACAAAGCCGGTGATCCAAGCCCACGTTACCCTCGCATTTTAGGCGAACTACCAGAGTCGCGCTTTGACAAATTTGGGAAGCAATTTATCGAAGATACGCGGATCTACAGAGGATCAGCACCCTTCTTCATAGACAAAATGCCCAATAACTTTTTCCACGTTGGACTCATAAAACTCATCCTACCCAATGCGAAGGTAATTGATGCGCGACGACACCCAATGGCTTGCTGCTTCAGCGGTTACAAGCAGTTATTTGGCGAGGGACAGGAGTTCTCTTACGGGCTGGAGGAGATTGGAAACTATTACAAGCAGTACGTCGATCTAATGAACCACTGGGATGACGTTCTGCCGGGCTTTGTCTTGAGAGTTCAGCATGAGGACGTCATCAAAGATCTCGAGACTCAGGTACGTCGTATTCTCGACTTTTGTGGGCTCGATTTTGAAGAGCCCTGCGTAGAGTTTCACAAGACAAAACGCACTGTAAGAACACCCAGTGCAGAACAAGTGCGCCGGCCCATCAACACATCAGGAGTCGACCAATGGCGCAACTTTGAAGAGCACCTCGACCCACTCAAGCACGCTCTGGGCCCCAAACTGCTGGACGCCTATGGGATAGACCCTCCCAAATGATCTTTTCCTCCAGCAAGAAATTTATCTTTTTTGCAGTCCCGAAAACCGGCACCCATGCGGTTAGAGAGGTGTTGCGGCCTCTGATGACTAGCGGAGACTGGGAGCAACAAATGTTAACTGGGCGCATGCGTTCACCTATTCCAGAGCTAGCTAAAATTGGCCACGGTCATATTTCCTATCAGCAACTTACCCGCGCTATTGGGCAGGACGAAATAACGAACTACTTCAGTTTTGCGATCGTTCGTCATCCAATCGAGCGCTTTATGTCAGTGTGCGCCTTCCTCGCTCGAACAGATCAAAGCTATGTTGATGATCCCGTGAGGTGGGCCAAACGTGCCTTTGGATTTGAGCGCTTTCGTCAACGCATTCTGGTGCGTCCACAATCCGAATTACTCATCAACGAGCGCGGCGAACTCGCGGTTTCTTTTATAGGTCGATATGAGTTACTGGAGAAAGATTTAAGCGTGATATGTGAGCAACTTGGAGCCCCTCACCCTCAGCTAAAACGAAGAAACGTAACGCCAAACAAAAAGCCCGAAATCTACACTGATAGCGACTTCGTAAGCGAGTTAGCGGCGTTTTACAGCGCCGACTTTAGTTTGCTGGGCTACGACCGGAGCTGAACTCTACAACACGCCGCGGGCGCAAAGCTGCGGCAAGAATACGTTGGTTTATAATGGGGTTAATACCCACCTGGTTCGACGAAGTCACCAGTACGCGCGGGTCCGGTGCCAACTGAGCAGCTGTTCGTTCAATAACGCCTCTGTAGAGCGGAAACGCTGATTCACTGAATCCATGTAAGCTCCATATCTCTCGCCAGTCATGGACTAAGTCGAACAGCAGATGCCTGTATCGAAGCATCATGCCTCGATCATTCGCTATATTTGCTTCACAGTCCCGCAGCACTTGCTCGACGATCGCCAACATTTCTCCAGGCGACATCACGGGAGCCACAGGGAACTGCTCTGTACGAAGTTCAGGTGCTAATTGCAGGTCGAATTTAATGTCTACGGGTGCTGAGTTATTTGCCGATCGCACAATACGCCAAAATCGAGATGAACCGGCAAGATCTATTACTAAGTGCACCCGCGATAGGTTACTGTCGTTCGTCACTCGGTGGCGACGCCAGGAATCGAACAACCAGCTTTGACCAACCGCCATATGCACCGACTCGCCTCCACAATAAAAAATGACAGAGGGGTCCGTCACTATAGGCACGTGAATGCGAACTCGGCTGACCCAATGATAGTTAAAATCCACGTGCTCAGCGACTTGCGCGCCTGGCGCTAAACGCATAAGCCGCGATCTCGCCACGACCTCACCAAATGATGCGACGGTCTGATGCAAATAGGGACTTTCGCGAAGTGCTCGTGTTGCCTGCATCGCACCGTCAAACGCATGGTTCATTTCACCGTTGACTGAAACCAGTGGCACGGCCGAATTACCCGGCAGTCCTGACGGGTGATCGAGCCAGAAATCCTGAGGTAAGGCTTCAACTTCACGCGCAAGCAACTGGCTATCAAAGCGCCAGGGTAGCTGAAGAAAAGGCTGATTAAATTCCATGCCGGCATTACGCCATAAAGCCAAAGAAGATGACAGGCTGCATCCAATTTCAATTGAATGCTTAGGGCTCAAAGCATAAACTTGCACGCCTTCGAGGACGACGACAACTATGCAAAACGGCGACTTACCCGATCACGTACTCGTGGCATTGCGGCGAATTATCCGAGCGACAGATTTATACTCGCGAAAGCTCGGTAAAAAAACGGGGTTGACGACGCCTCAGCTAGTCATCATTCAAGCCGTCGGCGATCTAAAAGACCCTACAGTCTCTGACGTTGCAAAGGCCGTCAGCTTAAGTCTGGCGACCGTCACCACTATACTCAATCGATTGGAGCGCAATGGCATCGTTAACCGGGTGCGATCGTCTGTGGATAGACGCAGAGTCATCGTCACCCTAACGGAGGAGGGTCAGGGCCTGAAAAGCTCGGCGCCAAAGCCTCTGCAAGACAGCTTTGTCGACCGATTTTCGCGATTAGAAGCTTGGGAACAACACCTTATCGTCGCCTCGCTAGAGCGCGTTGCGGCAATGATGGATGCAGATGACCTAGATGCCGCGCCGCTTCTCGCTAGTGGTGACTCCGTCGTTTAAGAATCGAGCAAACTTACGCGTCGTCCGATTGAATCAAGGACCTCATCACAATCGAAAAATCATCTCGACCTAAGCCAGCAGCTTGAAGAGCTTTATAGACCGCATTTGCACGACGTCCGAAGCCAGCGTCAACTGAAGACTGCTCAGCCAATTCGATGGCAAGGCCCAAATCCTTTGCCATCAAGTCCACCATAAACCCAGGCTTATAATCGTCACCCGCGGGCGCACCTTCCATAACACCGGGCCAAGGGTTATACACCTGAAGCGACCAGTTGTTGCCCGAACTCGCCTTCATTATCTCTGACTGGACCGCGGGATCTAAACCATTGGCAGCGCCGATGGCCAGTGCCTCGCAGGTACCAATCATATGGATAGCCAACAACATATTATTGGCTGCCTTGGCCACCTGCCCCGCACCATCAGATCCAGCGTGAAAAATCTTTTCCTCACTTCCCAATGCCTTAAGGACTTCTTTTGCACGGATAAAGGCCTCGGCACTACCACCGCACATAAAAGCCAGCGTTCCAGCCTGTGCTGCCGCGACACCACCTGAAACGGGCGTATCCATAAAATCAATACCATAGTCGCGCGCGGCCAAATGAAGTTCGCGGGCTGTGGGCGCGTCAATCGTACTCGCATCGAGCACTAGCGTTCCCGCGGGCAAACCAGAAAAAACACCTGCATCACCGAGCATGACTGACTTGACGTGCTCACCTGCCGGCAGCATGGAGAAGACCACATCAGCGCCCTCACCAGCCATGGCAGCAGAGGGAGCGGCTACCGCGCCAGCAGCAACCACATCGGTCAATGCCAACTCTGACAAATCAAATGCCCTTACCGCCCACCCGGCTTTGAGTAGGTTTTTCGCCATGGGACCGCCCATATTCCCAAGGCCGATAAATGCTACCGTTGGCATCAAATTTCCTTTTAGAATTATATTAGTAAGTACTCACTACCATGGGTAATGCATATTAGGTCCGCCATCGGGCTCTTTGAAAAAGGATTCGAGTAAGTCCTGAGGAACGTCCTGAACGGCATCAAACTGCCACTTAGGCTGTCGATCCTTATCCACTAGCAGCGCTCTCACACCCTCTGCAAACTCAGGGTGTCGCATAATATTGGCACCCAAACGCAACTCGGTATCGAATACTTCTTTCAATGAATAATCGACTGAATTATTTAGCTGCTTAAAGATCCAGGCAGCAGCCAGCTTCGAACCGTGAGCAAATCCATCACGCGCCTTCTGCAGCCAAACATTGTCGCCGTTATAAGCTAACAGGCGGTCCGATATCTCGACCAAATCATCGCCCGACATAAGCGCATCAATCTCTGGCATCAACGGCTCAATGACACCGGCCGGCAGCTCTGCAGTTGGCGTCATTCCTAAAATAGCGTCGACAACCACTGTATTGGCCTGCGGGTCATCGGTCCATTCAGCCACTGACAACGCTGCCATGACCTCATGTCGCTGCTCGTGCGCAAGAAAAACATCGCCCAAATTTGCAAATAGCGCATCCGCTGCGTTGATATGAGCTGAGGTCAACGACAAGAAACGCCCGATCATTCCTGGCGTCCGATTCAAGAAGTAACTGCCACCGACGTCTGGGAAAAGCGCAATCGTAATTTCCGGCATGCCGATGCGGGTGCGCTCACTCACGATACGATGGCTGCAGCCAGCCATGACGCCCATGCCACCGCCCATCACGACGCCATGCCCCCAACAGATCACGGGTTTAGGGTAAGTAAACAGCACATAATTCATCTGGTACTCGCGCGCAAAAAAGTTCTCTGCGTAAGTACAGGGACCACCGGGATTTTCGATAGAGGACCTACGAAGCTCATGAACGTCACCACCCGCGCAGAAGGCTTTCTCTCCCTCACCATCGATGTATACCGCAGCAATAGAATCGTCTTCGGCCCACTCAAGGAGCTTAGCAAGCATGATTTCAATCATCTCAGCATCGAGGGAATTAAGAATTCGGGGCACGTTCAAGGTCAATCGACCCACCTGGCGATCACCCTCGCCCAGGGTTGAAACTACTACAACTTCTTCGCTCATCGATTCTTCCACTCTGGCGCACGCTTTTCGAGAAAAGCGTTTACGCCCTCCTTTTGATCTTCAGTTGAAAATAGCGCGACGAATTCGTTGCGCTCTGCCACTAATCCGGCACCAATCATAATGTCTCGCGGGGAATGAATAAGCCTTTTACACGCGGCAATCGATGTTGGACTTTGATCTGAGGCACGCTTGGCCAAATCAATGGCTTTTGCGAGTGATGCGCCCGGTTCAACAACTTCCTCTACCAAACCTAATGTAATGGCTTTTTCGCCCGACACACGCTCGCCACAGAGAATCATACGCTTTGCCCAGCCTTCACCTACAAGCTGCGCCAGACGCTGGGTTCCCCCTGCGCATGGAAGAAGCCCAACACGAGCCTCGGGCAAGGCGAATACCGCATGCGACTCAGCAATACGAATGTCACACGCCAACGCTACTTCCAGACCACCGCCCATGGCGTAACCATTAATTGCAGCGATCGAAACGCCACGATAATCCGCCAGAGTCTCAAATGCGGCGCCAAAAGCATCGCCCATAGCACCCGCAGCGGCCGGATCACCATTGGAAAACTGGTTCAAATCAGCGCCAGCCGAAAAGAACTTCTCGCCTTGACCCGTGATAACCAAGGCACGCACGGCAGCCATGCTATTAAGCTCATTCACAACGGCCTCGACCGCTGAAAGGCTCTCGAGATCCCAGGTGTTGGCCGCGGGGTTGTTGATCGTGACGATGGCAATCCCGTCCTCGACTGACACCAACACCTTTTCACTTGGACTGATACTCATTGGATAACCTCCAACGCGCCATCCATCAGCGCATGTCGCGAAACAATGACGCGCATAATCTCGTTGGTGCCTTCTAGAATCTGGTGAACGCGTGTATCACGAACATAACGCTCCATCGGATACTCCCGAATATAGCCATAGCCGCCAAACAGCTGCAGCGCGTCATTACAGACCTTGAATCCGGCATCGGTGGCAAAACGCTTCGCCATCGCGCAATAGGTCGATGCGTTGGGATCACCGTTATCAAGCTTACTGGCCGCAAGGCGAATCATCTGTCTCGATGCAACCAGCTCGGTGAGCATATCGGCGATCTGAAACTGTGTGTGCTGAAACTCGGAAATGGCTGTATCGAACTGCTGTCGGTCTTTCACATAGGCAGTAGCATCGACAATCGCCTGCTGCGCCGTACCCACAGAACAGGTTGCGATATTGATTCGGCCACCATCTAGCCCTTCCATGGCAATGGAAAACCCCTGGCCCTCTTCGCCCATTCGATTGGCCGCCGGGACGCAAACGTCATCGAAGCTGATCTGGCGTGTGGGCTGCGCGTTCCAACCCATCTTGCTCTCTTTCTTGCCGTAAGTGACTCCCTGTAGATCTGCAGGCACCAAAAACGCGGTGATGCCTCTGGCTCCGCTATCTCCCGTGCGCGCCATGACGACAAGAACGTCCGTATCACCCGCGCCCGAAATGAAAACCTTACTGCCATTGAGTCGATAGCTATCACCCTCTCTCGTCGCTGTGGTCCGCAGCGATGCCGCGTCTGAGCCAGCACCGGGCTCGGTAAGACAATAGGAAGCCAAAGTCTCACCGGCGACCAGTGATGGACACCAACGATCGACAACTGATTGCCGACAATATTTTCCGATCATGGCGGTCGCCATGTTGTGTATGGTCAAAAAGGCGGCGGTCGTTGTGCAGCCTCTCGCGAGCTCTTCGACAATGAGGCTGGCATCCAGCCGCGACATTCCCAAGCCTCCGGCCTCTTCCGGGGTATACATCCCCATAAAGCCGAGATCGCCCGCAGCCTTCAGGGCAGATTTTGGAAACAGTGATGACTCGTCCCAATGAGCTGCATTGGGACGAAACTCTGCCTGAGCAAACTCTCGGGCGCTGGCAACATAAGCGCTTTGCTCTTCGCTTAGCTCAAACTGCATGAAAAGACCTCACAGTAATCCGTCGAGGCACGTATTGATTCATTTTATCCATGGCCCCTGTCGGTGCTATTGTGACGGTAGACAGCAAGGCGCGCAAAAGAACGCGAAATTTATTCATAATTTTTAATAATCATGTCCAAACTCACAGCCATTACATCCGATTTTGCCAGAGCCATCGAGCATCTGGGTACAGAACATTTTGTCCCTGCTATCGCAGATGTATTGTGTGGCTTTGTCAATGCTGACGACGCCACCGTCATCGTCTACGGTCACGAGGAACTGCCGACCATTAGCTTCGCAAGGCCGCTGGCCGGGAAGGAAGAAAGCTCTCTCGCCACTTATCTCACTGGACCCTTTTTATTGGACCCGTTCTACCGTGCGGCGGCCTACGATCATCAGTTTGGTGTTTTTCGTCTTGCAGATCTCGCGCCCGCGAGTTTCCGGAGTTCAGAGTATTACAAGAACTGGTACAAACACTGTGGCTATGAGGACGAATGCGGGCTACTCATTCGTCTTGCCAACGAAAACTTTATCAATATCTCCATTGGTCTGACCTCCGAAGGGGCCCGCTTCAGAATTGGGCAGGCGAAATTACTCACTAGCATTTACGAGCTGACGGCCTCGCTCTGCCGCCGACACTTCCTAGAAATATTGGAAGCACAAAAGAAAACGACGCTTCGCGAGCGCATGCATCGATCGCTTGCAGCATTTGGTGCGAGTGTGCTCACCCGTCGAGAACGGCAGGTGGTCGAACTGGTCTTACTCGGCCATAACACCCGATTAATTGCAGAAAAACTCGGCATCTCGATTGAAACGGTAAAACTGCATCGAAAACATGCTTACGCCAAATTGGATATCAGTTCGCAGGCAGAGCTTTTCTTCCTATTCATGGAAGCACTATCTCACTGGTCCGGCGATCCTGACACCGACCCGCTAATTGCCTATCAAGGTGGTCGGTAACCATGACTGAACTCTCTCTAGCCGATGGCTTTGCGGCGCTAAATCGCGGCGATCTCGCCACCGCTGGCGAAGCATGCAAACAGGCATTGGAAGCCGATAAAAAGCTTGTCCCCGCTCATTTCCTAGTGGGCCTCGTAGCTCTGGAAGGCAAACAGCGACAGGTCGCCCATGAGGCATTTAAATCGGTCGTAACGCTCGACCGCGACCACGCGGCAGCCTGGGCTCACCTTGCAAAACTCAATGTGGGTGAAGGCAGAATCGCAGCTGCTGAATCGGCACTACGCGAAGTCAGAAGAATTCAACCGAACGACCCTGTAGTAATAGAGCTTACCGGCACGGTACTTAATTCATTGGGAGAATATGAAGCCGCGGAGCTGTTGTTTGAGCGTGCGCATCAGATGGTACCCAATAACTCGTCTGCATTGATGAATTTAGGGAACGTGAGAGTCTTCTTAGGGAAAATTGATAATGCGGTCGCCCTTTTTAGGGAGGCGATTTTGTTGGAACCCGATAGTGCTCAGTGCCACTGGGGGCTTGCCAATTCTGAAAAAGCAAAAGACGACACTCACATTAAGACCATGCAGGGATTAATTGATTCAGGAAGACAATCAAAGAGGTCGCAAGGGTTCTTGCATTACGCCATAGGCAAAGAAAATGAAGATTTAGGCAACTGGGCTGATGCCTTCGCAGCCTTTACTAAAGGCGCACAGGCCCGACGGGAGACCGTAGAGTTCAACGAAGCGGATGAAATTGCGATGTTCGAGGCAATCAAGTCAACCTACACAGCCGACTGGCTGACGACTCGACCACCGGGTATACCCGATCCATCGCCCATTTTCGTTCTCGGCCAACCTCGCACCGGTACGACACTCATTGAGCGCGTAATTACCAGTCACTCAAAAGTCCTCTCGGCGGGCGAGCTGCAACAATTTGGACTCGCTGTTCGCCGTGCGGCTCGGCATAACGAGCCAAAGCGCTTTTCACGAGACCTTTTTTTAAAAGCAGCTGATATCAATCCTTCGAAGATCGGCGAAATGTACCTTAAGGCTACCGCTAAACAACGGGCCAAAAAACCCTTCTTCGTAGATAAGCTCCCTGTCAACTATCTCACGTTACCACTCATTCTTGCGGCACTTCCCAATGCGAAAATAGTTCACCTTGTAAGGGGGCCCATGGATGCCTGCTTCGCTAGCTTCAAGCAGCTATTTGCTGATGCTTATCTCCACAGCTACGATCAAGGAGAGATGGCGCGGCACCATGCACGATACCGCGATCTCATGGCGCACTTCCATTGCGAGTTCCCAGGCAAAATCATCGACGTGAGTTACGAGGACACCGCACGGGAACTTGAACCCAACGCAAGAAAATTGATTGCCGCATTAGGAATCGATTGGGAGGACGCATGTCTAAACTTCCATAAGAGCAGCGCAGGTGTCGCCACAGCGAGTTCAGTGCAGGTCAGAGAGCCCGCACACACACGATCAATCGGGCGGTGGCGTCGATATGAGACCGACCTCGCTCCCATGGTAAATGAGCTTCACCGTTTGGGGGTTCCCTTAGATTAGCGCCGGAGTATACTTAACGCTAAGCAAACGAAGCTTGAGACTTTTACACAAAAATAATGAGCAGATTTTGATAAATCACTGCTCTGCGCCACTCGAGGAAATCACTATGTCGAACGTTTTTGAGACGAAAAACAGGGCTAAACTTGCACTACCATTAGCTGTGTCGGCAGCGCTCATAAGCACGGGCCCGGCGGTTGCACAAACACTAGAAGAAGTTATTGTTGTGGCCACTAAACGAGAGCAGGGGGTCATGGATGTACCTCTAGCGATTACAGCGCTGTCGGGTAACTTTATTGAAGAGACAAATCTCAACGATGTTAAAGACCTGATTTCCTATACCCCAGGCGTGAGCGGAAACTCGCAAGACAGCTACATCGACGCGGTAAGCATCCGAGGTGTTCGAACACAGGACTTTGGTGTCGGTGGTGATCCATCATCGGCCTTTTTCAAGAACGACCTCTATGAAGGTCGAAATGGTTCAGCTGTAACGAGCCTATTCGACGTTGAGCGCGCTGAGATCCTTAGAGGACCCCAGGGCTTTCTGTTTGGACGTAACTCGATTGGCGGTGCATTTAGCGTCCACACTCGCAAAGCAGAAATAGGGTCGAGCGATGCCTTTATCGACTTCGACTTTGGGCAGCGAGAGCATGCTGTATTTGAAGGTGCTATCAATATTCCGATAAGTGATAGTTTTGCAATGCGTCTAGCGGGGTACGGGTCACACGAGGACGGCTTCGCAGAGAATGTTTTCTCCGGCAACGATGAAATCAACCACACGAAAAAGGCAATCCGCTGGTCGACCCGCTATGAGTCTGATGCACTCTCTATCGATACGGTTGTCGACTGGGAAGATCGGAAACAGTCCGGATCGATGTATCGCGCGATTGATAGCGGCGATATCTGGGACGCACTTGATGGTTACATTGTAGATGAGACAGCTATCGGCGGTAACGATAAGCAAATTGACTCAGATCTTGAGGGTGGCGATGCCGACGTCGGCGATCTAATGACCGTTGGGGTATTTGTAGAGTACGACTTGGGGTTCGCAACACTAAACTCAAATACGGGCTATAAAGACCATGACTACTATTATTCTGAGGATTACGATGGCACCTCACTGAATATCAACAATTTCCAGTTCGACCAGTCGGGACAATACTTTCAGCAGGAACTGCGACTCACAAGTAATGGCGATGGGCCTCTTAACTGGTATACCGGTATCTCATATTATGACGAGGACCTCGACGCTGAGTTCGCTGCGATAGGCTCTGAGGACCTGATGTGCCAATATTATCTTAACTATTACGCTGAGACTTACGGCTATGAGTTCTACAGCGGTTGCTCTGACTACTACAGTGATTTTTATCCCAGCTCCGACGGTAACCTTGTCGAGACTGGAATGCTTAAGGGTAAGTACACAGGGTGGGCGACTTACGTCAACCTAGACTATCAGGTCACCGATGATCTTATAGCGTCAGCGGGAGTACGCTACACCAAAGATGACAAAGACTTTTCCATCTTAGTGCCCGAGCCAGACAGTTACTTAGGTCCATATTTTACCTATGGATTTGCGACTGCCGAGTACATTCAAGACTCAAAGTCGTGGAACGACACAACGGCGCGACTGGCCCTTACTTGGACGCCCAACGATGACGCAATGTTCTTTGCAAACTACACGCAAGGCTTCAAGTCGGGTGGTTTTGGTAGTTTCTGGATTGAAAATGCCCAAGGTGTGCCGCCAGAGGTGGCTCAAACAGGCATTACACAAGCAGATGGTTTCCGCCCAGGAACATTCAAACCGGAGCAGATGGACTCCTACGAAATTGGCTTCAAAACTAGCTATCTCGATGGAGCTGGTAATTTCGATCTCACGGCGTTCGTTTATGACTACACTGACGCGCAAGTAATTCAATACGTTGATGTGGGTGATACTTTCTCTGCCAGGGTTTTAAACGCCGGTAAAACTGACGGAATGGGTTTTGAAGCATCGACTACAGTTGCTATGAGCGATTACACAACACTTTATGTATCGATGGGCTATCTGAATACCGACGTTACCGGCTTAGGAGATCCAGATCTCGACGATGGCGTCAACGAATCCCTCTGCAGTATCGACGTAGATCAAGAGGGTGATGGAAGAGGCTGTGAGGGAAGTCGAATATTTTGGGCCCCGAAAGTAACGGGCGCTGCGAAAGTCGATATCAATGTGCCTGTAGACAACGGAACGATTGCTACCAGTTTCGAGGTATCTTACGAAAGTGAGCGTGGCGGTGCTTGGGAAGGCAATCGCGAGGGCATTATAGGATCATACGCGGTAGCAAACTTTCGCGTAGGCTACGAGTCAGACAACAATTGGTACGTTCAGATCTACGCTGAAAACTTAACCAATGAGTTCACATGGGACGGTTATAACGCTAATGGTGGCATCATACCCTCTCACTTCTTTGGTCCAATGCGCCCAAGGACAGTTGGAATACGCACGGGTATGAATTGGGACTGAAGCGCCTGCTATAAACTCTAAGAGTCGGCCAGCAATCCTTTTCGGTGCGTTGGCCGAGACGTTTCTGGAGACAGCCAAATTGCAATAAAAGCGGGGGCAAAATCTGGATCTTCCACACTACCCACCCAGGTCCCGTTGTAAAAAAAACGGCTGACGCCTTGCTCGTCGACATCAAACGCGATTCTGTCGCCCTTTTTGACGTCCGGCCACATCGTCAAGACCGCCGCTTCCCACTCCGATCGTCGAGGATCTTCAAAGTCCAGATGGTCCCATTCCTTCGCCGTCTGCTTTGCTAGAAAGCTGCCAGAAATGTTGCGTTGATAAGTGAGTTCAAACCGGAACGAGTGACGGGGATCATTCCATTGACCGGTTTTCGTGAATAACTTGGAGTTAAAGACCGTAAAAAATGCGACGCGGAGCTGCGAGCTACCAACAAGCGTTAACGGCCGTGCTTGCCCTAGGGTCAGCACTTCCGGCGCATAAATTGCTGTCTCAGAATCGTCATTCTGGCCAAGACCTAAAAGCGGGATGCCACAGAGACACCAGAATAACAATACTTGAGCCCTGCACATTACGCTGCCGCGAGCTCCCGCTGACTAAACTTCACCATAAGTGGCAGCATCACCATCCACAGCGGTACCAGGATTAACATCGTGGTGACGTCACCAAGCGGTAATGTGACAGCGCCAAACTTAGCTCCAGCCAAGTAGTTAGCAGGTGCTATCGCACCCAAAATAATGGGCCGCCAGCTGCTCTCAGACAAAAACGCCATGGCTCTCGGCAGCACCGTTGGAAAGACGAACCACAGGCATATCATCCACAGAGGAAACAGCGGTGCACTAAAATCATAAACACCGATCATGGCTAGGGTGAAATCAACACCAATACCAAGAGCGGCACACGGCAGCACTCGATTAAGTTCTGAGCGAATATCTGCGACCGCCGCGTAATGGAAGGCTATGAGCGCGGCTGTCAACAGCATCCAGTCCTCTCTGCCGAGCACACAACTGAACCAAGTGATCTGAAACCACACGGCGTTAAACCAGGTTTTTTCTATCAACGTCATGTGGCTGATACGGCATGACCCCGTTTAGGGATTGCCCGCGCCGTTATTTTACGTTGTAAAACGCTGCCGTCTTATCCAAAGCCGAGGTCAATTTTAATACCATCGCGTCGACTTCTTCAGTTGATGTTACAAACGGTGGTGACATGATCATCGCATCACCCGTTTGTCGCACCATCAGTCCGTTTTCAATGGCTCTATCACGCGTGTACACGGCGCCTCCAGACTCTGGTGCCAAACGCTCCCGGGATTCCTTGTCTTGGACCAGTTCGACCGCAGCGACCAAGCCTTTTGATCTCACCTGACCTACAACTGGATGATCTACCAGCGACTCAAGCGCTTGCGAGAAGTAGGGTGCCAAGTCGTTAGCAGACAATTCGAGAATCAGCGTATTTTGAAGTACATCCATCGTTGCAAGCCCAGCCGCGCAGGAGGCTGGGTGACCCGAATAGGTCAAGCCATGGGCAAACTCGCCACTATGACCCAGCAAGACGTCGGCTACTTTGTCACTAACCAAGCTGCCGCCAAGCGGCATGTAGCCATTAGTGACTGCCTTCGCAAACGTTATTAAATCGGGCTGCGTTTCGTAAGTTTGGAAGCCAAATAGATTTCCAGTCCGGCCAAAGCCACAAATAACCTCGTCGGAAATAAACAAAATATCGCGCTCGTCCAGAATCTTCTGAACCGCTGGCCAATAGGTATCAGGCGGAATAATTACACCACCCGCTCCTTGAATAGGCTCAGCAATGAATGCGGCGACATTGTCCTCGCCGAGCTCATCAATTTTCCTCGCCAACTCATTTGCAGCCCATAGCCCAAACTCGTCGGGACACATTTCGCCACCTAACTCGAACCAATAAGGTTGCTCGATGTGACGGATGTAGTCCAACCCCTGGGTTTGCTCGTGCATAGTGCTCATACCGCCTAGCGATGCTGCTGCGATAGTGCTGCCGTGGTAGGCATTCTTCCGGCTGATGATCAGCCGCTTACTCGGCTTACCCAAAAGCTCGTAATATCGATGCACAAATTTGATCTGTGTGTCGTTCGCCTCAGATCCAGAGTTTGTGAAAAAAACCTTGTTAAAGTTGGCTGGCGCCATGTCACAGAGACGCGTCGCCAGCTCGACGGCAGGTTGGTTAGAGCATTTGAAGAAATTGTTGTAAAACGGGAGCTCCATTAACTGATCAGCCACCGCTTTCTTGATGCCGTCCTGGCTGTAGCCAAGGCTGCAACACCATAGACCGGACATCGCATCTTGAATCTTGTTGCCGTCGGAGTCGTATATGTAAATGTGCTCGGCGCGGCTGACAATGCGACCGCCATTTGCCGCGTAATCACGAAAATCAGTGAATGGATGCAAATGATGCTGTTGATCAAGTTGTCGTAGCTGATTCGTTTCTAGGGTCGCATTCACGTTGTCATCTCCAGTTGATGATTATATTGTCCACAAGCATGCTCGACAGCGCCTTACCCCGATCGGGTAAGAGCGTTCTTATGCAGGGAAATTCCAAAGAATGTTGGTGAATGAAGAATACAGGGAACTCATCTATCCCTGGGGACGCAAGAGTCCCGTTGGATACGGTGAGCCGCTCGAGGTCGCGCCCGGGGTCTGGTGGGTACGATTTGAGATGCCTGGCGGGCTCGACCACATAAATATTTGGTTACTCGAAGAAACAAACGGGTGGACAGTTGTAGACACCTGCATGAAGCTCGACAGCGCCAAGGCGCAGTGGGAGTCGCTTTTCACAGGGTTTATGCAAGGAAAACCCATTGTCCGTGTCATTTGTACCCACTTGCACCCTGACCACATTGGGTTGGCAGGGTGGTTATGCGAGCGCTTTGATTGCGAAGTGTGGATGACCCGCAGTGAATACTTGAACGGCAGCCTGCTGCTGAGTTACTCCTCTGACGAAGTGCCGAGTACAGCGGTACAATTCTACAAGCGCGCGGGCTTCAGTGATGAAATGATGTCGAGCTACCAACAGCGTTTTGGAACCTTTGGGAAAATGTCGGAACCGCTGCCACATAGCTATCGACGCATTGTGGACCTTGAGACGATTAATATCGGCGACCATCATTGGCAGGTGGTTATCGGCCAGGGCCACTCTCCCGAGCATGCCTGTCTGTATTGCCCTAGCCTGAAGCTCATTATTGCTGGCGATCAAATTCTTCCAAGGATTACGCCCAATGTATCGGTATTCCCCACTGAGCCAGATGGCAACCCACTGGAATATTGGTTGTCCTCAAACACTCGTCTACTCGACATTCTGCCGGAGGACCTACTGGTACTGCCTGCTCACCAGTCGCCATTCAAAGGCGCGAGAACACGTCTCAACCAAATCATAGACAGCCACCGTCAATCGCTTGCCAGGCTCTATAACAACTTGGCTGAGGCGAAGACCGTTCCAGAATGTTTTGTGCATCTTTTCAATCGGGAGCTGAAAGAACATGAAGTGCACTTGGCCACAGGTGAAACCATTGCGCACCTGAACTACTTGATGCAACGCGGCAACGTCACTCGCGACGTGAATGCCGATGGGCTCTACACCTTTACCGCCAACCCGAACTCGGAATTCATCCACAAAGATGACGTCGCTGCTTAACCGATTCATTGCGCGAGCAGCGCGCTATTTCTACCTTCGCCGCCACCAAAAGCTATGGTACGGCCTTCCGCTGGACGCTATTGGAGTCAGCAATCTCTGTGTAGAGCTCGACGGCCGTCAGGTAGGGTTGCGCATGTACCATGGCAATGCAGATAAGCCCATGGTGATTTATGCGCACGGCGGCGGCTTTGTTGTGGGCAACCTCGAGACTCACGATCGATTTTGCCGGGCGCTAAGTCTAAATAGTGGCTGCAGCATCATTTCGATCGACTACCGGCTTGCCCCAGAGTACGTCTTCCCCGCAGCGCATGATGACTGCCTGGAAGCGACACAATGGGTACTCGACAATTTAGATAATCTCGCACCTAATAACGGTTTGTTTATCCTTGGGGGCGACAGTGCTGGCGGAAACCTCGCCATCGCCACGACACTTGCGCTTCAAGGGCGTTATGGCATCGCCGGCTGTCTTGCGATCTATCCCGCCACCCAGCACTACATTAGTGATTTGCCCTCTTACACCGAGCACGCCAAAACGGGTATTGTGCCAGCGCGACATATGCGATGGCTCTGTAATAGGTATCTAGATGGGATGGCACCGGCTGATCCAGCGTTGGAGCGAATGTTCCCGGGGCGGCGTACAACGCTCAACCAGTTCCCCAGGACACTCATAATTACGGCCGAACGAGACCCAATTCGTGACGACGGTGCTCGGTTTGCCGTGAGGCTTCACCGATCAGGTTGCAAAATAACCTACAAACACCTGACACACGCGAGTCACGGATTCGTATGCTCTGAGGGCGACTCAGAGCATTTTAGAGAAGCCGTGCGGATTGCAAGCCAGTGGCTAGCAACACCGCTTATTCTGAAATCGCCTCAAGAAGATTTAGAATCTCCGACTTCTCAAGCTGTCTAGGACAGAAATAGCCATCGCCCTCATCCATGGCCGCCTCGGCAATATCATCAAATTTGTTGCGCTTGATGCGTGGATCCGTGGGGGCAATGCCAACATCGGCAATCAGTTTTTCGACTTCCGCAACGAAGGCCCGTGCCCGCGTCTCAGGATGGCCCGAATCTGAAATACCGGTTGCCACAGCAAGCTCAGCTAATCGATCGACCGCCGCATCTCCGTAAAGCGTCAGTACATGCGGTAGCACCAGCGCATTCGCTTGGCCGTGGGGTATACCGAAATTGGCGCCTAACTGATGCGCAATAGCGTGCACATTGCCGACGTTTACCTGATTAATTGCAACGCCTGCGTTATAAGCCGCAAGCGCCATACCTTCTCGAGCATCCATATTACCGGGCTCCTCACAGGCCATTCGAAGCCATCGAAAAACGCCTTGAACGGATATACGACCCATTTCAGTCCGGTTGCCACGCTCCCAGGTTGAGATGTAAGCCTCGACGCCGTGTGTTAACGCATCAATACCTGTCGCCGCTGTAATCGATTTGGGTAAACCAACCATAAGACAGGCATCTAAAGCGACTGCCTTCGGATGAATGGCTTCACCACCGATGATCTCTTTCTTGTGTAAAGCCTGATTCGTAATAACAGCGCCCATAGTCGCCTCGCTGCCTGTGCCCGAAGTCGTTGGAATTACAAACAGCGGCGCCGCTTCATCAGGACCATTACCCATGCCCGCCCACTTGGTCATATCGCCGTCGTTACACTTCCTAAACGCAATAACTTTTGCGCAGTCGATTGACGAACCGCCGCCAACGGCAAGGATGGCGGTCGCACCTGATTCCTTCAGAATGCGCGCACCTTCCTCCACGTGCCCATAAGTCGGATCAGGGTCTACTTTATCGTACCAAGTCACTGATACGCCCTCACGGTTGAGGCCCGCAACGGCCT
Source organism: uncultured Halieaceae bacterium (assembly GCA_913031575.1). Taxonomy (GTDB): domain Bacteria; phylum Pseudomonadota; class Gammaproteobacteria; order Pseudomonadales; family Halieaceae; genus Luminiphilus. The sequence continues at coordinate 71,198 of CAJWEV010000005.1, forward strand.
CGTCTGCCAAGCCGAGCTCTCGGAGCGCTCTGTCCGTTACAACCAGAACCGAGGTATGGCCTAACTCGACAATACGATCGCACAGACGAGCGCAACTCGCTTTACCGACAAACGCCATGTAGTTGCCTTTCGGCTTTCCTGCAATGACTTTTGCCATTGCAAAAAAGATTCGATTTTTTAGCTTACGAAGAAGCATTGGTTTAGCCATGATTTGCCCCTGACTTTGCCGCAACCGGCCATTAGCCGCTATGCTCGCCAAATTGTTGTATTTATTTTTAACAGTAACTCGAGGATCGATTAAGCGCCACTATGTCACACCAGTATATTCATATAGAAGACTCTGAAACCCTTGAGCTGAGAGAGGCCGGAGACCTAAGCTGTGCCGGCGACGAAGTTGTCATCGATGTGGCTTATGCGGGTATCAATAGAGCGGACGTACTGCAGCGTGCGGGATTTTATCCGCCGCCTGAAGACGCAAGCCCTGTCATGGGACTCGAGGTGTCGGGGACGATCCGCATAGCAGGCGAGCATAGTGGCTTCGACACGGGTGAGCGGGTCTGCGCGCTGGTTCACGGTGGCGGCTACGCGACACAGGCCATGGCCAAGGCCGCGTGCACGTTGCGAGTGCCTTCAGCGGTCGATATCAAAGTCGCAGCGTGTCTGCCCGAGGCATTTCTAACAGTCTGGTACAACGTTGTTGTGCGTGCTGGGCTGAAAAATGGTGAGACCTTGCTGGTACACGGTGGCACCAGTGGTATCGGCAATATTGCAGTACAGCTAGGTAAAGCGATGAACTGTCGCGTCATTGCGACGGCAGGGTCTTCGGATAAGTGTCAGCTACTTGCCGATATCGGCGCCGATCTTTGCCTGGACTACAAAAAGGCACCGCTGTCGGAGCAGTGCCTAGAGCACGGTGTGTTAGGAGGTGTAGATGTGGTGCTTGATATGGTCGGCGGTGATTTCGAACAATTTAATCTTGAATGTCTTGCCGTAGATGGAAGAATTGCCTGCATCGGACTCATGCGCGGCGGTCAGGCCACAATCGATCTGACACAGCTACTCATGAAACGGGCAACATTGACCGGAAGCACCTTACGTCGCCTGACACACGAGGAGAAAGCGCGATGTTTCCGCGAAGTTGATCAACAACTCATGCCGCTAGTCGAGAGCGGTCACGTGCGCCCGCTCATTGACAAGACGTTCGACTTGAGGGATGCCTTTGCTGCACAGACCTATATGTCTTCAGGTGCTCATGCTGGAAAGCTGTTGTTGAGTTGCAGGTGAGCCGGATCGACAGCCTCCCGTGGTGATCAAGTAGCAGGTTAATCCCTCTGATCCGATCCACTACTTAGCCACCAGAATAATAAACCCGAGACCGCACCTGTCGCAGCATGAGCAAACAGCCCCACCGCTGTCCGGGTCGAGGCGACAACCACGCCACCGGATCCCGTCACCGCATCAAAGGCCAAATAGAGTGCCAGCAGCGACAGTGCACCAAGGCTTGCGTGCGTCGTGAGCGCAACAACAGTCGTGACTGCTCGATTTCGGAGTAAACGACTCAGTATCCAAAAACAGAAGGCATGTAATACGAGATACAAGGGTAAATAAATTGTCCCCAGACCCACCCACTCTCTGGCGATCATATCCAGTCGGTCTGATAAGCTGACCTCAATCCCAAAACCAACCAATGTCGCTGCACTCACCGATGCATTGATCACAATGCTCAAGCTGTAACCCACCAAAACTGCCACGAGCAGACTTATCACCGACCGCATATCAACATCCAATTCTTCACTCCACACACGCCAGAATCTTGCGCTATAGTCAGCCGACAATCCAGTTTAGGAACACACCCCATGTTTTCATATCCTTATTTTCAAGCACTGATCATTGCTGCGCTTTGCAGCGTGAGCTCCCTTTCGCTTGCTGCACTTCAGATGGAAACCATCGCCGAGGGTTTAGACACGCCTTGGTCAGTGGCAGAACTACCAGACGGGGGTTTATTGGTAACCGAGCGGCCAGGGAGTATTAAGCATGTTGCACCCTCGGGTGAGATTACGGCGATAACAGGCGTTCCTGAAGTCTTCGCCAAAGGCCAAGGAGGGCTTTTCGACGTTGTTCTTCACCCCAACTTTACCGCTAACAACACGGTTTTTCTCGCCTATGCCGCAGGTTCAAAAGACAGCAACCGAACGACGGTGGCACGCGGAGTTCTGGAGGGAGGCGCACTGACCGACGTCGCGGTTATCTTTGAAGTAAGCCCGACCAAGCGTGGGGGTGGTCACTTTGGAGGTCGTATGGCCTTTTTAGCAGATGGCACCATGCTTCTCTCAGTAGGCGAGGGTTACACCTTGCGTGAAGATGCACAGAAAACAGGCAGCCAGCTTGGCAAATTACTGCGCATGACCGAAAACGGAGAGGCACCTGCCGATAATCCGTTTGCAGACGCGCCCTATGTTTACAGCTACGGCCATCGAAATCCACAGGGCCTGATCGTAGACGAGGCAACGCAGTCAATCTGGATGACCGAGCACGGACCGAAGGGTGGGGACGAGCTCAACCGTATAGAAGCCGGCAAGAATTATGGCTGGCCTGCGATTACCTACGGTGTCGACTACTCAGGTGCCATCATCTCTCCCTTCACAGAAGCTCCCGGTATGGAACAACCGGTCACCTACTGGGTCCCCAGCATTGCGACCTCGGGACTCACGCTTTACACAAGCTCGGCCATGCCGAGCCTCACAGGTAAGTTACTCGTCGGCGGGCTCAAGTCAAAAAATGTGGTCGCAGTTGACGTTGCGGGCGACACGCCTGTCTTAAGCGAGCCATTTCCGGATCTAGAGGCACGTGTCCGTGATGTCCGAGCTCTGAGCGACGGATCGGTCGCCGTTGTCGATGAAGCCGGTGGAAAAGTCATCCGAGTCAGCATAGAAGGAGACTAGAATAAAGATGAGGAGCGGTGCTTAACTCGCAATGCGCTCCAACTTTCTCGCCTTCTCATCGACCTGCAATCTACCCACAGGAGCCCACTTGCGGCGGACACCTGGCGACGGGGACAGATAGAACAGGTCTCCGTTAATACCTGTAAAAGTCAAGGGGACACCGCTCTCTCGAGCAATATCCGCATTGGCGTCGATATGACGTTTTTCCCCGTGTACAGGAATGCTTAATCGAGGCTTTAAGGTTTCATAAAGATCCTTTAACTCATCCTGACACGGGTGTCCCGATGCATGGAGCGTCATTGCGGTATCATCCGCATGGATAACGCTCACGCCCCGATCCTTCAAGCCTTCGATCAGTCGGTGTACAGCTTCCTCGTTACCAGGAATCGTTTTCGATGAAAAAATCACGGTATCACCCTCGCCCAACGAGAGGTGTGGGTGTGTATCCATCATTAGTCTATGAAGCGCTGCGCCAATCTCGCCTTGGGTGCCGGTTGCAACAGCCAGCACTTCATTCTCGGGCAGATACCCCAAGTGCTCTGCATCAATGATCGGAACCTTGGGTTCGAATACACCGGAATGCTTGGCAGATCGCACCATAATGTCCAGCGAGCGCCCCAGCAATCCGACACGACGCTCCGAGGCGTGGGCCGCACGAAATACGCTTTGGACCCGGGCAACATTACTGGCAAAGCAGGCAACGACGATCCGCCCCTTCAATGATGTAACGAGCTTTACTAAAGCATCGCCAACCTCACCCTCGGTCGGCGATCTGCCAGGGGTTATCGCATTCGTTGAATCACAAATAACGGCGTCAATACCCTTCGCAGCAATGGCTTTCCAAGCGCTGGGCGACCAAGGCGATCCAATGACAGGTCGCGCATCTATTTTCCAGTCAGCGGTATGCAGGACCCGAGTACCCTGCGACTCAAGCAGGAGTGCACATGTTTCAGGCGTCGAGTGCGTTATGGGTAGCCAAGTAACGTCGAACGAACCAATGGTGCGAGTGTCACCCGGCATAACCTCGATCAATGGCTCTGGTGGAGGTGCACCCCGCCAGGCCGCTTTTTTTCGAAGGACGGCTGCAGCAAATGGCGTCGCGTAAACGGGGCACTGAAGTTCCTGCCATAAATAGGGGATGGCACCGAAGTGATCCTCGTGTGCATGCGTCACCACCAAGCCGTCCAGCTGATCACGTTGACTCGATATAAAGGTTGGATCCGGCATCTGAATAGACGGTCTGCCGCGGTGATCCTCATTTGCCTGCTCAAACGTGATACCGCAGTCCACCATCAACCAGCGGCCCTGCGACGAAAAAAGATTTAAGTTCATGCCGATCTCGCCACAGCCACCCAGTGGCAGGAAAGAGATCGGTGACGGGTCGTTGCTCAAAAGGACAACCTGTGGACTAAAGGGTCACCAACTATAGCCAACTCTTAGGTTATACGACTGATCAATAGCTTTTTTCCCTGCAGCAGCTGCGCCGTCGTAATCGACAGTAAACTCCGCAGCTGCTTCGAGGCCAAAAAAGAAAGGAAAGCCGAAGCCAAGAGTGGTATCCAGGATAAGACTGTTATCGTCACTGACGTTTAAAATACCAACGTGCGTTAGATACACCTTCGAGTCACCGCCGAGAATTTCACTTTCTCCCGTAAGGTTCCAGTTAGCACCTAAATACTCCTTGTCTTGCGCGTTGAAAAAATCGGTATCCACCCAGACAAATCCGAGTTCACCATCAAGCTTGCCCCAAACACCATCAAATAACTTTCGGCCGTAATAAGGACCTAGATAACTTCGCAACCGAATGTCGGCAAATTTGTCGGCCTCTACCGATGCGTTGACACCAAGGTAGTGATTGGTCCAATCCCGAAGGTAATAGTCGTATTTGGTCACCAGCTGCCAATTATCTGCAGAGGGTTCACGCGAACGAACTATTTCATTGGCACCCCCGTCACCTTCGGTCTGGACAGAAACAACAGAGGTATCCTGCTCCAAGTTAGCCCGCAAGGTGATTCGGTCGCGAGTACTGTCGAACTGCGTGTTAACTGCAATATCAAGTTGATCGGAGTCCGTGTTACCGCGTGCAAAAGTAAATGCAGCAGACGCTAAACCCTCCCAGGCATAACCTTGTCCCATCTCCCATGGCTCTGGATTAAGCTTGTCGACGTCGGCTAGCTTTATAATTTCGCCATCTGACAAGGCCATGATCCCGGAGGTGACCATCATCGGCGCAGTTACGACGCGACGACCATCTTTTAACAACAGAGTCGACGCCTCACGATCATCGGCAGACGCCTGAATATCCTTGATTAAGGCCGTGTCAATTTTTAAGTCGCGGCTGAAGCTTGTGGATATTGTGATTTGGTCACCTCGGTAATCGACGATATCGGCGACAATGGAAGAGCCATCGTGTAGCACAATGCGTGCATTGGTGAGCGCGTTGGCGATCGGAGACAAAAGTAGAGCCGTCAGACATAAACCCAAGAAAAAGGTCATTCTTAACGACCAATCGAGAGATCGATATGTGTATCGCGGTACTATCATCATCTGGTGGGTCTGCATTAGAGTCATCGAGAAGCTGAGCCACTCTCTACGCTAAAACCTAACGCGGAGCGCCCAATATGCCGGAAAGTCATAAGGATACCAGTTGCGATTTATTTGTCATTGGCGCGGGCTCAGGCGGCGTCAGGGCCTCGCGCATTGCCGCTAGCCTGGGAGCAAAAGTCATTGTAGCGGAGGGGCTCTATTTGGGAGGTACTTGCGTCAATGTTGGCTGCGTTCCAAAGAAGCTTTACGTCTACGGCAGCGAATTCGGCAAGGCTTTTAAAGACGCCGTCGGCTTTGGTTGGCAGGTAGGTGAAACTACCTTTGACTGGGCTACGCTTCGAGAAAATAAATCTCGAGAAATAAGTCGATTGAACAGTATTTACGAGCGTCTACTCGATGGCTCGGGGGCTACGACGCTGGAGGGAATGGCGCGCTTGGTGGATGCCCACACCGTCGAGGTCAATGGAACTCAATACCATGCGGACAAAATCCTTTTGGCAACAGGATCATGGCCAACGAAACCGGATTTCCCCGGCAATGAGCACGCCCTTACTTCTAATGAGATATTTGACTTGGCATCGTTCCCCGAGCGCCTTTTGGTGATCGGTGGTGGCTATATCGCCACCGAATTCGCAGGCATTTTTAACGGGCTTGGTTCGCACGTAACGCAGCTCTACCGAGGCGACCTCTTCATGCGCGGATTCGATGGAGACATCCGCAGCTTTGCCGCCGAGGAGATTCGTAAGACAGGCGTAGATCTTCGATTCAATACCAACATCGAATCGCTGACTCGGATCAGCGATGGCTACGAGGCCACGCTGACGGATGGCAGCACGTTGGTCGTTGATACGGTTCTGTGCGCGACTGGTCGCCACCCAAATACTGATGGTCTGGGCCTGGAGCACACTAGGGTTACGCTCGATAGCAGAGGCTTCGTTAAAGCAAATACGCAATTCCAAACCGGGGAGCCCAGTATTTTTGCCCTAGGTGATATGACAGGCGGTCCTCAGCTCACGCCAGTTGCAATAGCCCAAGCCATGGCGTTTGCTCACACCCAGTTTGGGAACGATCCGAAAACTATGGACTACGAATTCATCCCCACCGCCGTATTCTGTCAGCCGAATATTGGCACCGTTGGGTTGACCGAAGAATCAGCGCGAGACTTGGGACTAGAACTCCAGATATTCAAATCAGACTTCAAACCCATGAAACACACCTTGAGCGGGCGCGATGAACGGACCCTAATGAAGCTGATCATCAATAAATCGACAGATCGGGTCATCGGTTTGCATATGGTGGGCCCTGACGCGGGCGAGATTTGCCAGGGTATGGCCGTCGCAATGAAGGCTGGCGCCACCAAAGCGCACTTTGATAGCACAGTTGGAGTCCACCCAACGGCGGCGGAAGAGTTCGTGACGATGAGGACTCCCAGCTCGTGATGGACTTGGTTTGGTGGGAAATAGCTGTACTGATTGTCGCTGGCTTTGGCGCTGGTTTGGTGAATGTCATGGCGGGTGGTGGCTCAATCCTGACAGTTCCTATCATGATGTTTTTAGGCATGCCGGGACCTGTTGCAAATGGCACCAATCGCATCACTATCGTCGCACATAATGCCTCCGCCATCGTTACCTACCTTCGCCATGGCGTACCCCACGCCAGGCTTTGCGTTACCTTGACCTTGGTCGCTATTCCACCGGCACTATTGGGTGCTTGGCTCAGTACGAAACTGAATAATGAGCAGTTCGAAGGCCTCTTGGCCATCGTCATGGCAGCTATTTTGATCTTGATGCAGGCACCCCAAGCCAAGAAGCAGAGCGATGCTAATAACGAGCCTAGAAACCTACCCCTCGGCCACGTATTAATGGCCATCGCGGGGTTTTGGGGTGGCTTCATTCAAATAGGCATGGGTTTTGTCGTGTTGCCAATCATGCACAGGGTGATGGGCCTGAATATTGTGGACACCAACATCCTCAAGGTGTTCATCATCTTTACGTACACCCTGTTGACGGTGTTTGTATTTGCTGCGACAAGTGATGTTCTCTGGCTGATTGGCGCCATCGCCGCCATTGGGAATGTTGCTGGCGGCATGGTCGGCGCACGACTAACACTCTCACATGGGGAACAACTGATTCGCAGGGTACTGACCATCGCCATCATCGCAATGATCATAAAGCTGTTGTTTTTCTCGTAGAGGGCAATGCAAATTCGTTCCGCAGGGTCACCGATCGAGCTGCCAAAGCTGATACCAACAAAATTGCATGAAACATCCGGTTTTTGCTAGGACGTCTTGGCTCAGTTTGCGCCGAGTCGCGCGGGCAGATCGCGACCCTGCAAGCCCGCAAATAAATTGGCGAGGGCAAGTTCAAACATGGCACGTCGGGTGCGCGCGGTCGCACTGCCAACATGGGGTAGCAGCACACAACCCGGGAGCTCGCAAAGTTCGCTGGCTAGGGGCAAGGGCTCCTCGGTATAGACGTCTAAGCCAGCCCGCAAACGCCCAGATTTGATCTCAGCAACCAACGCTGCTTCATCAACGAGCGCACCGCGTGCTGTATTAATCAACATTGCGCCATCTTGCATCATTGCGAGCTCTTGTTGTCCAATCATCCCTACCGTTTCGGGTGTCAGTGCAATGTGCAGCGAGACAATGTCAGCGGTTGAAAGCAGTGTGTCGCAATCGACAAACTCGATACCCTGAACAGATCTCACTGTTCGATTCCACGCAATCACCCGGCAACCGAAGCCGCTCAATCGAGCAGCAACGGCTTGCCCGATGGGACCGAGTCCAATAAGGCCTACCGTCGCCCCAGTGAGGTCAGTCCCCAAGAGTAAATTAGGCTTCCAACCGTCACTCCAAGCACCGGATCGGATCAGCGCATCACCCTCAGCAACCCGTCGCCCCACGCCTAACATGAGCGCGAGCGTAAGATCGGCCGTGCTGTCAGTCAGCACTCCGGGGGTGTGCCCGATGATGACACCATGCTCCACCGCTGCACCGACGTCGATATGATCAACGCCCACTGAGACGGTAGAAATAATTTTCAGTTGCGAGGCGTGCATAAGCACCTCACTGCTAATAGGGCAGGTCAACGTAGTCAAGATAGCGTCAGCATCGGTGGTCCAGTCGATCAGCACCGATAGTGGCATGCCTTCTTCGCTTTCCCAGCACTGGAGCACCGCGTGCTTTGAAATCATTTTCTTCGCCACATCCGGAATAGGAAATGTAACGACAACTTTCATCTCAGCTCAGCTCCAATCGATTAAATTTTCGCGCGGCCGTAAAAGACCAGATGACCAAAAACAGTACCATGAGTGCACTACCGAACCACGCAGTATTGAAGTCTCTCGAGTTCAGCAACGCGGCGGCAAACAGGGGTCCAACGATACGCCCCGTAGACGATGCCGATGCTGTCATCCCCATCATTCGCCCTCGATGGCTCGGGTCCACAATCTCTGAGGCAATGGCATTCAGAAGCGGCAGACACACGGTTGAACCGCAGAATGCGAAAAAGATCATTGCGGGCATCCAAGGCGTGATTTCAGCAGTGGCCACCACAAATAATGAGATCGCAAATGTCACCGAGCCCACTCGCAATACGTTCATATGACCAAACAACTTAGTGAGTATGGCTAATAAGCCGCCTTGCAGCGTAATCATTGCGACACCCACAACGCCAAAAAAGTACCCTACATCTTTGGGACCCCATGTAAATGCATCGGCCACCCAAAGCGGAAAAAGATAGATGATGGAGCTGACTGAGGAAGTATGAGTAACGTACTGCATGAGTAGCAGCCTGTTTTGCTTAGGCCGAAGTACGGGCACTGGAACCACATCCTCTGCCGCATCTGAACGTGGCGATGCAGTCTTAACCATCTTTGCAGGTAACATAGTGTGAGCGCAGACCGCCGCCACAAGCGACATTACTGCAGCGGTGTAAAATGGCAGCGCAAAACTTTTCGAGTCACCCGTCAACAGCCCACCCAGGACTGGACCCGCGATCAGTCCAAGACCGAACGCCGTGCCCACCAAGCCCATGGCCTTTGCACGTCGCTCTGGCGGACTGAGATCCGCCATTAATGCGGTGGCTACCGGCAAGCTACCTGCGGCAAGACCGGACAATGCACGCCCGAAATATACCTGCCAAAGCGTACCGGCCATGGCGGTGACTATATAGGCTAGACAACTGCAAAGAAGTGCCAAAACAAGCGCCTGTCGCCGTCCTGACTTATCGGAAAGCTTTCCCCAAGCCGGCGATACCAAGGCTGCACCCAAAGCATAGGTAATCATAATGAACGCAACGTCTGTTGAATCGCCGCCTAAGCTGGGAGCCATGAAGGGAAGCAAAGGAATGACAAGCCCAAAGCCAACTAAATCGATAACGATAACGAGGAAGACAAGCCATATCAGAGGGCTATGGCGCGAGGACGTATCGGAAACCATTAACTCTCGGTCCAGCGATGCGTATCCGGGGCGTCGAGTCCAAATAAATCCAAAGCCCTACCGACACTGTGATTCACAATGTCATCCAGACTCTTCGGATTTGCATAAAACGCGGGAAGTGGCGGCGCTATGACTGCCCCCATTTCCGTGGCAGCCACCATATTGTTCAAATGCCCAAGATGAAATGGTGTTTCTCTAACCATCAGCACTAGACGACGACGCTCTTTCAAGGCGACGTCAGCTGCGCGCGTGAGAAGCGATGAGGTAACGCCAGAAGTGATTTCGCCGAGGGTTCTAATGGAGCAAGGTGCAATCAACATGCCAAGACTTTTAAATGACCCGCTGGCGATCGATGCACCCACGTCGCGAACTGAGTGCACCTCACACGCCAGGGCTTTTACCTCCCTGGCTGATTGGTCTAGTTCATAGTGAATCGTAAGCTCAGCTGACTTCGACATTACGAGATGCGTTTCAATATCGAGCACCCTCAGCATCTCGAGAGCCCTGACACCATAAATAACACCTGACGCACCACTGATACCGACTACAATACGCTGCATAGTTTTTACTCAACTCCGAGCGCTAGAGTATACAAGTAGACGGCATACGACCGAATAAATCATCTTATTTTGGTTATACTACGCGCCGGTGAATATGATACTGTGTATCATTAATGGTGTAGTTCTGTGTTCTATAAATGGTTAGCAATAAAAACAAAATCTTGTGAAAATTAAACGGCTCATTTCTGCTCTAGCTATCGTTCTCGTCATAGGTCATATGGCGCACGCGGCAGCCCACGAGGTCAGTGCCTATGAGGCGCACGAATTCGTCGACTACTGTGGCTGCAGTAACGCCGCAGCGGCAGTTGACGCACCGCTTACATATTGCGAACCACAAAAACCGGCTACTTACGACGTAATTACGACTGGCGTCACACTCTCAACTCACTTCAATAACTATTCATCAAGAGCTCCACCGAAAAAATAAATAAATTCCCCGGCGATTTATTTATTTATTTTTTAGGAGCTAATTTATGGCACGTTATGCCTTACCTGTGGTTGCGCTTATCGCCGCGCCACTTGCATTTTCACAAGATTCGACGCTCGAAGAGATCGTAGTCACATCAGCATTTACTCACCAAGTTCAGGGACAAAATGAAAGTTCCGTAATCGTCATCCCCGGAGATGACATCGCTGAAAACTTAACGCAATCATTAGGCGAGCACTTAAGTTCAACAGCCGGTGTCTCATCAAATAACTTTGGCCCCGCCGTAGGACAGCCCATTATTCGAGGCTTGGGCGGTAATCGAGTCAAAGTCCTCCAAAATAACCTGGTTGTGAGAGACGTCTCAGGTATTGGACCCGACCATCCCGTAGATATTGACCTTAGCAACGTAGAACAAATCGAAGTTGTTCGTGGTGCGGCCGCACTATTGCACAGCAATGGCGCTAGCGGCGGCATCATCAACATCGTGGACAATACGATTGCAAGGACTGATATCGAAGAAGCTGCCACTTACTTATCCGCTGAGCAACAAACCGGCAATGAAGGGGAAGGCTTCAGTGCTGGACTAAAGCGCAACATCGGCGGCTTCAACATCAATTACAGTTTCAGTGGCTTCGATGCGCAAGACTATGAAATACCCTCGGGCGCCGTGTTTCACGATGACCACGAGGAGGGTCATGACGAAGACCATGACGAAGACCATGACGAGGGGCACGAAGATCACGACGAGGACATGGGTACGCTTGCCAACTCTGACTTCGAGACAAAAACTCATCGCTTTGGTATTTCAAGGACTGGAGAGTGGGGCTACCTAGGCGCTTCATATCAAGATAGTAGCTATACCTATGGTATTCCTTTCCATGGAGAGCATGGACACGAGGAGGGTCATGACGAAGATCATGATGAAGACCATGGCGACGAGCATGAAGGTGAAGACCACGATGACCACGAGGGTGAAGAACACCACGATGAGCACGAGGGCGAACGAATCGTGTCTCAAACAGATTCGACCGTTCTCAGTCTAGCCGGTCAGTTAAACCTAAATAGCGGACTTGTCCGCAACATTCAGTTCAGTGTCCGTGATACTGACTACGAGCTATTAGAGCAGCACGCCGAGGGCGAGCACGACGGTCACGACGATGAAGAGCACGAAGAGCACTCGGAAGGACCCACGCTCTTCTCCAATGACTCCACAGAGGTGCAGGTCGTTCTAAATCTAGGTTCCGACGAACAACCACGCCGATTAGTTTTCAACCAGGTTTCTGAGAAAGTATCAGTCCTTGGTGAAGAGGCGTTCATGGAACCGGTTAAGTCCAACGAGACGACAATTGGCGCCTTCGCCGGCTTCAACGTGTCAAATTTCGATATCGATGTCGGCGTTCGTTGGGACGATGTCGAGCGCAAAGGAACTATTCGTGAAATGCATCACGAAGAAGATCACGATGAAGACCATGAGGGTGAAGATGACCATGAGGGCGAGGAGCACCACGAAGAGCATGAAGGCTTTGAGCTAGAGCCCTTCACCTTCAGTGATCAGTCTCTCAGCACTGTGGTCACAATTGGCAGAGGATTAACTGATTCTCTATCAGCTTCATTGAACATGGGACTTGTCACACGAACACCGTCTGCGATGGAACTCTTCATGAATGGAGAGCACCTCGCCGTTGCTCGGTATGAGGTCGGAGATGCAAATCTCGATGCGGAGGAAGCCCAAAACCTTGACGTCAACCTGCGCTATGACGACCAAACTTGGTTCGCTAATGCATCAATTTTCCGAAACAGCGTCGATAACTATATATATCTGCGCGATGAGACAGAAGAAGAGCATGAGGAGCATGAAGAAGCTGGTGAAGAGCACGGTGAGGAGCACCATGATCACGGTGATTTGATGCTCGCTGAATACATGCAGCAGGACGCAACTTTCAATGGTTATGAAATTGAGATTGGTCGACGCTTCAATGTAGCAGGCGGTCAACTTGAGGTGCGCCTGCAACGCGACCAGGTCAAAGCTGACTTCTCGGGAGGCGGAAACGTCCCCAGAATTACGCCCTCAAGAAATGTTTTTGCTATGGACTACAGCCGAGGTCTATCTAGTGCAATGGTCGAAATTCAAGATGTCGATCGTCAAAACTTAATCAGTGGTTTTGAAACGCCGACGTCTAGCTATCGGATGGTGAATGCCCGGCTGTCCCATAGTATTGATCTTGGAGACGGTGCCGTACTTACGGTCAGTGCTTTCGGACGTAATCTAACTGATGAGATTGCCCGACGTCATACGTCGTTTGTAAAAGATGACGTGCCGCTTGCGGGACGCAACATTGGGATAAAGGCGAGCCTGTCGTTCTAACCAATGCTCCGCGAAGCTACAATAAAACTGAAAAGGGCTGACAAAACGTCAGCCCTTTTTTTTGGCTTTCTGGTCAGCTAACTGCCTTCAACTGCTCCAGCATCTCACCCATCTGTTTCCAGACAGCGTTCACCGCTTTGAGTGGTCGGACCATCACTTTGAATTCGACAATTTGATCACCAGCAAAGGTGATGATGTCCACGCCGTTCACGAAGATTCCATCCACCTTCACTGTGAACTCCAGGACAGCATGATTATCCTGAACCACCTCTCGCACGTACCTAAAGTCCTCATAGAGTGCCTTGTTAGCGGCCCGTAAATAGGCATAAGTGATATCGCGGCCCTCCTGGGGGGTATGAACCACAGGTGATATAAAAGTACAGTCTGGGTGAAGCAAGTCATAGAGGGCCTCCATATCCCCCTCTTTCATTACATGGTGCCACCGCTCTAATCCGTTCATACAAGCTCCATTTTTTTATACTGCTTATCTTAGCAGGAGTAAGATTTCAAAAGATTAAGGTTGCGATAGCGATGCATCATAGTCCCTCTGCGCCTTCACCCTAATCTCATAAGCTGCTTGACCACGCAGTCGCTCTGACGAGCGCATCCGCAAATCCCGGCGACGTCTTTGAGCAGCGGCTAACTGCTTGGCAAAAAACGAGGCTTGATACTCACCTGCCAAGAGCAGGTCAATTAGTGCGATATCAATACCAAGACGATACGCAATCCGGCTGGGTCTGATTCGGTTCGCATGAAATTCCGCAACCAGACGAATCTGCTTTGCCTCACTGAGATCACAGTCGCGTGAATAACCCAGGGGCGGATTGGGTGCTCGGCTGCTGTTATGTTGGATTGTCACGAAAGAAACATCCTGCCAGTTATCAGCGCCCACAACGCAGCGTGAGTGCCCGACTTATTTCAATATCAACTTGAGCAAAATACAAGGTTTGCTGTAAAAACCCTAGTCAGTTCTGATTGGTTTTGGGGGAAACGCAGATGGGCGCTATAAAGATGCCTTATCCGGCGATCATTGCGCATCGAGGCGCCTGTGGTTATCTCCCAGAACATACATTACCCGCCGTAAAACTCGCGCACGCGTTCGATGCACACTACATCGAACAAGATGTGGTTTTAACATCAGACGACGTGCCAATAGTGCTGCATGACGTAACACTTGAACTCACAACCAATGTAGCAACTTTGTTTCCAAAACGGCATCGAGGCGATGGGCTCTTTTATGCCATTGACTTCACGCTCGAAGAGATAAAAGCACTAAACGCACATGAAAGGACAGACAGTCTCGGTAACACTGTGTTTCCGGGCCGTTATTCGGGTACGGGGGTTGAATTTAAGGTACCAACCTTGGCCGAGGAGATTGAAACCGTTGATCGGCTGAATCAGGCATCGGGTAAACGGGCAGGTGTATATATCGAATTGAAGCGCCCTGAGTTTCACGAGCAGGAAGGCGTAGACATCTACCAAGCCGTCCTAGACGTTCTGACGACATTCGACCGACTTGGCGAAAACGCCGATACAGTAATCCAGTGCTTTGATCCAGAGACACTAAAACGCTTTGCCCATGAAGGAATTTTCAAAGGGCCACTTGTACAGCTCGTCCACACTGAGAGTATCGCCAACTGGCGTGGTAACTTCGAGGCCATGCATACATTGTCAGGGCTCAAAGAAGTCGCAAAGTATGCACATGGAATCGGCCCTGACGTAAATCTTTTGGAAAATAAGTCTGGCAGCCCCTCCGAAATGGTCGTGGCAGCCAAAAAACTTGGTCTTTTTTTACATCCCTACACGCTGCGAGCAGATTCGGAATCCATACCCGGTGTAAACTTCGAGGACTTGCATGAAAAGCTATTCAAAAAGCTAAAAGTAGACGGCGCGTTCACGGATTTTGCCGATCAAACACGCGAACTACTCATACACATGGGGAAAATTTCGTAGTGTCAAACAACGCCATCCGCGTGCACCGAAGAACAAAAATTGTCGCTACAGTGGGGCCGGGGAGTGATAGCGAAGATATGATAGGCCGCCTCATTGCTGCTGGGGTGGATGTGTTTAGGCTGAACTTTAGCCACGGTTCTTTAGAACACCATCAACGCATCGCTGAACGCATACGACGACAGGCGAGACATCATGATCGGTATGTGGGTGTTCTCGCGGATCTCCAAGGCCCCAAGATTCGAATTGCCGGCTTTGAGACAGGGAGTGTGTCACTCACCGCAGGTGACTCATTCTGTTTGAGCCTCACGGTCGATGGCGCAAAAGGTAATTCGTCAGCGGTGGGCATTGAATACCAAGACCTTCCGAAAAGCGTAGAAGTCGACGATGTGCTCCTTCTTGATGATGGGAAGATGCAGCTTCGAGTAGATAGTGTCTCCGATTCTGACATCGACTGTACTGTGCTAATTGGTGGGGTACTGAGTTCTCGCAAAGGCGTTAATAAACTCGGCGGCGGTATTGCAGCGCCAGCATTAACAGGAAAAGACAAGGCTGATATTCGGGCTATGGAGGCAATTAAGCCCGATTTCGTTGCAGTTTCTTTTGTCGCAGCAGTTCAGGATATTGAAGAAGCCAGAGGCCTCCTCCACGAGGCGAATGTTGATGCAGCCATCATCGCAAAGATCGAGCGTGCTGAAGTTGTCGCTGATCGCGACCTACTCGATAGCATCATCGACGCCTGTGAGGGGGTGATGGTGGCGCGGGGCGATCTGGGCATTGAAGTGGGTGATGCCGAGCTTATTGGTATCCAAAAGGATCTCATCTCTAGGACACGTAAACGCGACCGAATGGTCATTACAGCAACGCAAATGATGGAGTCGATGATTAGCAATTCGATGCCAACGCGTGCTGAGGTGTTTGACGTAGCAAACGCTGTTCTGGACGGCACTGACGCAGTAATGCTTTCGGCCGAGACCGCCGTTGGATCGTACCCAGTAGAGGTTGTGAGAGCCATGGCAAATGCAGCGGTCGGTGCGGAGAGTCATCCAGTAGCCAGAACCTCGCGTTACCGGCAGGACAGAGAGTTTAGATCGACACAAGAAACCGTGGCGCTCTCGGCAATGTATGGTGCCAACCACTTTCCCGGTGTGCGGGGTATTGCTACTCACACGGAAACAGGTGCAACACCCATGCTTATGTCTCGATTGAGCTCTGGCCTTCCCATTTTCGCTCTAAGTCGAAACCCTGAAACCTTGCAGCGCCTCGCTTTATGTCGTGGGGTCATCCCACTTTATTTTGATATCACCGCCTTTGATACGCGGGATGTGGATTCGCGAACAATGGAGTTTTTAAGCGATGCCGGATTTGTCACCAAAGGCGACCACATCTTGATGACCATGGGCACCTTAATTGGAAAAGCCGGAGCTACAAACTCCATAAAGCTCTTTTCTATCGGCTAAAACGAACGATTTACGCGATAAAAAAGCTTACCGCCATAAAAGGTTCATTAGACCTTAGGCGACACAGGGCATATAGTGTTGATTCGCGAGGTGATTCGCCGACGTTGCTACTGCTTCTTTTGCGTTCTCTTAGTGAGTTTGTGCGTTAGCACAGTTACATTTTTAAACGATAGGTAAAACAGTATGTCTACAGTTACAGGTACCGTTAAATGGTTCAACGAAACCAAAGGTTTCGGTTTCATTGAGCAAGAAGGCGGACCCGACGTGTTCGTGCACTTCAGTGCTATTCAAGGCGATGGCTTCAAAACCCTTGCAGATGGCCAAAAAGTTGAGTTCACAGTCACAGCTGGCCAAAAAGGACCGCAAGCAGAGAACGTAGTTCCTGTGTGAAATTTTTCCCACACAAAAAAGGCCGCTTTGCGCGGCCTTTTTCCTTATGTGGGCGCGCGCTTAGCCCAAGTCTTTTGCGAGTTCTTCCAAACGTCTTTCTTCGCTTGTGATGTACTTGAGCCACTGGTCAGCATAAGACCTTGCGCGCTTGTCTTTCCTGGCATCGCGGAACGCACGACGAGCAGAAGTAAAATCACCCAGATTGAAGTAAGCCATTCCCAACGCCAAACGAGCTTGATCAGGACGCTTAACACCACCTCTATCAAGACCACGCTTTAGTGCTTTAATTGCCTCTTCGTTTTTATCAACATCGAGGTAGACATTACCGAGGCGCGCATAAAGTTCGCCCTTCTCTGACTTAGATGCCGCCGCTTCCAACATTGGCAAGCTCTTAGCCACTTCCTGTGCCTGGCGCCATGCCACTCCGGCGAGCTCGTAGTTTTTTGATTCCTCCTCAACGATATTGTCAGCAAAGCCTTTTTCCATAGCTAGTGCTGCTGGAAAGGGCACCTCAGCCTGGAGATAAAGCTGCGAGAGCAATACGATGTCTTGACTGCGGTCGAGGAGATTCTGCTCGTAGGTAGCTTCCAGCAATGCTAGTTGACGTGCCTCATCTTTTTCTTCGGAATACAAGTGCGATGCCTGCACCCAGTACTGCTTTTTAGGGTAGTACATGATCAGCAACTCGAGGACATTAAGCGCTTCACGGAAGTTTTCCCGGTCATAGTGGATAAAACGGGCGAGGTTGTACCACTGCTCTTTCGGCAACTTCCCTGCGGCTTCCTCACGATCGATAGCGGTTTGGATGTTTGAAAGACTCTTGTCGTAGTCCTTAAGCTGGAAATAACCGTTTGCCAGAAGTACATAAGCATTAGTACTGGGCGTCTCAGTAACCGCCATCCACTTATTCAGCGTATCAATACCCTTTAGCCAGTTCTCCTGAAGGAAATAAAGCTGCGCAACTGTATAAAGAGTGTTGATCTCAAGCGCGAGTGGAATTTCAGGCCGCTGATCAATGACTTTCTGGTAGTAATTGAGCGCACCATTATAATCTTCAACCGCATACCTTAGGTAGGCATACGTGTTGTAAACGTTAGCTAACTCGTAGCGGTTGAGCTTACTCTTCTTGCTGGTGGCATCCAGCATGTCGTTGAGCACCGCTTCGGCTTCAGTGTACTGCTTTGCCTCTGCAAACACCTGAGCTTCGGCAAGCTTTTCATAGATGTTGTTTCTAAGAGCGGGTGTCTTTCGAGTCTCACGCTCCTTTTTGGGCGCATCCTGCGCGGCAGCGGTCGACACAAAACTAACGTCGAAGGCCTGATCGGCAGCAGCAACAAGCACCAGTACAACGCTCATTTTACAAATACGAACAACTAGCTGACGGAAGAACTTAGAAACAAAACGCATTATCGGCGACCTCCCTCTAACTCGTATGTGAACTTGTTTTGTACCCCAGCCACTTCAATAGCCTGACCATCCACGACACGGGGCTTATACTTGAATTTGAGTGCTGCCTTAAGTGACGCCCGCTCAAAGATACCCTTAGGTGAACAGTCCGTCTCATTCTCGACATAAGGGTCTCGAATGGCGCCTGTTGTCGTCACGGTATAGGTCACAATACAGTAACCCGTGATGCCTCGGGTCTGTGCGCGTCGCGGATAAATTGGGGCCACCTTAACAATAGGCAAATACTCACCGTCACCCGATGACAGGCCAGAGGCATTGATGCTGACGTTAACAGCAACAGTAGGTGCCATATTCGCCATGCTCATCTCAAGGTCCGTATCAAAGTCCAACGGCTCCATATCGGGTGGTGGCTCGTCAGGGTCTTCCACCTTCTCAGGAAGTACTTCTTTCAAGTTGGTTTCAATCACCTTGTCGGGCACAACGATGTCGGCAATCTTCCGCGTTTTGACGTCCTCTTGCTCAAACTGCGTGTCAATGAGGCTTTGCATCAGATAGAACAGTCCTAAAGCGATGGGGACCGCTGCGACTGCTCCAAAAATAGATCGTAAGGTCGCTGGCATTATACTACTCGTCTATCGTAGAGAGGCATGGAGGAGCTGTGAAAGTAGATCTCAAAGAGTCGAATAATTCCTCGACGACGTATCCGGGGCTGTCATAGTCAGCCTGAATAACGATATTTGCTCGAGGCGTCTCGTCCTTTGCCGCTTTAGCTAAAAAGTTAGCCCGCTCCAGTTTAATGGGATTTTTGTTGTAGTGAATCTTGCCCTGATCGTCCACTGCAAAAATAATTGTCCCATTAGGGCACGCCTCTGTAGTAGTTGCCCCTGGCTTATCAATTTCAACGCCTGGCTCTTTGACGAACGACGACGTAACGATAAAAAAGATCAGCATGATAAAAACAACATCAAGCATTGGCGTTAAATCAATTTGGCTTTCATCCTGCTGGGAAGTCGTGGACGCGCCAGCCTGGTCTCGTAAACTCATAAGTTAACCCTTGTCAGTGGCCCAACTAACGTTGTACTGACCTGCCTCTCTAGCCGCGTCGGCAACATCAGCCACGATTCCCGTTGTCGCCCCTTTAGCGACCTTTATGGTCACGGGAGCCTCAGGGTCTTCCGCCAACAATCTCTGGATATTTGCACGAACGGCTCGCACATCAACGCGACGGTTTTCCATCCACAACTGGTTATCAGACGATATCTCGACAACAATACTTACCGAGTCATTAGGGTCCTGGGGTTGATTGTCATCAGGGCGGTTGATTTCGAGTCCAGCTTCCTTCAAAAAAGAAGCAACTACGATGAAGAAAATAAGCATAATAAAGACGACATCCAACATAGGCGTCAGGTCAATTTCCGCTCCCTCTTCCTCGCGTTGTTTGGCTATTTTTCTCACTTAGAATTCCTCGGTTGATCGATCAGTGATCAGAAGTCAGCTGATCTTCTAACAACTGCTGCTCACGCGCTGCCATTCTCTGAAGCTGAGTATTAGCAAATAAGCCTGACAATGCCGATACCATGCCTGCCATAGTCGGGATAGTAGAGCGCTCCACACCACCAGCCATTGACTTGGCATCACCACCCCCGGTCACTGCCATCACGTTAAACACTTCGATCATACCCGTCACCGTGCCCAAGAGCCCTAACAGGGGGCAAAGGGCAACACAGGTCGCGATGAGGCTCATATTGTCATTGATATAAGCCTTACTTTCTGACAGAAGCTTTGCGCGAATCTGCTTCGCATTCCATGACTTTCGCTCCGCTCGGCCTTCCCAATTGCTAATCGCAGCTAATCGATCGGCCTTCCAACCGCCTCCGAGGAAGTAGATGAAGCGCTCAATGATTAGGGTCCACATAAAGAAAACAAGTGTGGCAATGATCCAAAGAACATTCCCGCCCTTTTCCATGAACGCCAAGATGGTTTCGAACAATTCCATCGCCTTCTACTCCGTGCTCAGACCGATGCTTAGTTACCCGCTGCCTCAGCGCGCTCAGCAACAATACCTGTCGCCTGCTCGTTGAGAATGTGGATAACCTTCTGAGCACGCCCATTCACGACAGTGTGTAGAAGTACGGTGGGTATCGCTACCAACAGACCCAGTACCGTAGTGATTAAGGCGCTCGAAATACCGCCCGCCATCGCCTTCGGGTCCCCGGCACCAAAAATCGTAATCGCCTGGAAAGTAATGATCATACCGGTTACCGTACCCAATAGACCCATAAGCGGCGCTACCGCGGCGATAATCTTCAGTAGCGTCAAGCCCGACTCCAGCTTTGGCGTTTCACGAAGAACAGCCTCGGCCATCTTCAACTCAAGCGTTTCAGTATCAATGTTTGGATTCTCTTGGCTTACCAGCAGCACTCGACCCAAAGGATTATTTGCATTGGCCTCGCCTGACTTAAGCTGACTGTTGACCGCCGCGCCCGTCATAGTCAGCATCACCACACGAATAATTGCCAACAAGAATGCAAAGATGCCCACTGCTGTAATTGCATACCCAACATAGCCACCTTGGTGCCAACGTTCCTCAAGATTAGGCGTGTCAATGATCGCCGCTAGGAACGATCCACCTGTGGGACCCGTGGGATCAATACCAAATTGACTCAGGCCATTCGTCGCATCAGCCAAGGCTGCTGCGTTGCCGACGGCACCGCCACTAGGCTGCCGAGGCAATTCAGCAAGCTTTTCGTTGCCGTACGAGAGGTAATTGCCATCGACATCTACAATATTGAAAGCACCGACACGCACCACTTCCCTTTGCGCTATCTCACCTGAGGGCGTGGCAACGTCCGCAGTGAAGCGCGAAACAACACCTTGCTGCGTGACTTCGTTAAGCATCTCATACCAAACACGCTCAATTTCCTCGATCTGAGGCAGCTGATCGGTGCCACTCATCTTGGCAATAAGTTCTTTAAGGAAGCCCTCGCGATTTGGGAATTCAGAACTTACCAACGATACCTCAATATTCGACGCCAAGTCGCCAGATGCCGCGGTTAAATGGCCAAATAATTCTGCCAACGATCCAAGGCGCTCTTTCAACTGATCTTGCTTCGCCGCGATGAGGAGTTCGTTATCCTCAAACTTCTTCTCAAGACGCGCAGACCGGCGCTCTTCAGCGGCACGCTCGCGCTCAGCTCGGCGGAGCTCTGACTGCTGATTCGCTTTGTCTTGCGCGAAGCGCTGCTCGCGCGCGCGGTTCTCTCCTGAGGCTCGAGACCGGCCCTGCTTGACCAGATTCAAGAGGTCGCTCATATTTTGTGCCGCCACTTCCTGTGGCGTGGGACCCGCTGGAACTTCAGGCGCGGCCGCATCATTCTGTGCTAATGCAACGCTAGCAAACAAACCCGCAACTACTAGAGTCGTTGCTTTCAAAAACTTAGCATTCATCTTAGTTGGCCTCCGGTGCCGAGATAGGCATGTTCAAGAGTTCAATAGTCGCCTGTTTCTTGGCGATGCGGACCGCTTTTCGGACGGCCGCTGAGTAGTCGGCAGACGAGAGGGGCTCCCAGTTACGGTTGCTATTGTTCCACGCACGCGTCTCAGCGCCGTCGGTTGTCTGAGCAACAAGCGCAACGCGGCCGATTCGGAGAACGTCAACCTCGCGTGATGCACCATCAACTTCAATTGTGTCAGAGTAAGATTCAATGCCGCGGCCATATTGAAGTTCAATCGAATAGAGTTCGAGTACCTGGCGAAACGCCTCTGCTGACGTTACATCGGAACGATCAAGGTTAGCTCGAACCGCTTCAATATTGCCCTTTCGGGTGTCGAGATCGAATGGCATGTCGAGATCGATGAACTGATCCAAGCCATCGAGCATTCGGGTTACCAGCGGTGGAATCTGACGTTGGATAACAGCAGCATCCGAAATAGACTGATCGATATCAGAAATTCTGCGCTCTTGATTCGCTATTTGACGATCAAGGCGCGCGTTGTAGACACGGAGGCCCTCAACTTGCTTCATTACAGTCTTGTAATCATTCAGGAGGTCGCGTGTTTCATCTGCCAAGCGATCAATTTTGTTCTGCGAGGCGCGCGCTTCTGACGTGCGCTCCTTGCCCACTTGCATGATGGCTTCGAGAGAATCAGCACTAGCAACTGTTGCTCCGCCTGCAGAGCTGACGGCAATAGTCGCTGCGCCTAAAAGTGTTTTAAGCCGAGTGATAGTCATGGGGTTTGTATTTCCTCACGCAAAAGAGTCCGTGGTCCACAGGTGGTCCGTTTGTCGTCGTTACGATAAAAGCCCGGTCGTAGATCTATTTTATGATGCTTTGGATCCGACGACAGGGTTTCGGACTCTATAGCGTAGTTTCTTGTAGTGCAATGTCTGACGGAGGCTAATCGTGCCTAAATCCAGAAATATTAGGGCGTTTGAGTATTTTCAAGCTCAATAACGGAAAAGTTGTGGCTGTTGCGCTCACTAGCTGAGACCTCAAGTCGACTCAATTGCCGCCACGACGCAATTTGCTCAAGATCAAAAAAGGCATCACCGTGGATATTTCCATGAACGCGCGTGAGAAACACTCGCGACGTAAATGGCAGCGCCTGACGGTAAACCTCCGCACCACCGATCACCATGACACTGTCGGCCCCATCTATCAGCGCCTGATCCCCTGCGATATAAATGGCCTGCTCCATCGAGTTCGCTGCCGAAACACCCGGCGCTTGCCAGGCAGTGTCACGTGTCAAAATGATATTGAGCCTCCCCGGCAGGGGGCGGCCGATTGACTCGAAGGTTTTGCGGCCCATGATGATCGGCCGACCCATGGTTGTCCGCTTGAAGTGCTGAAGATCGTCTGGAAGATCCCACGGCAGCGCGTTCCCCAAACCAATGACACCGTTGTCAGCTACCGCCACAACAATTGTGACTGGCAAACTCTCAGACTCTCTCATATTAAACTGCCACGGGTGCAAAAATATTGGGCTGCGGATCGTAACCAACCAACTCGAAGTCTTCGAACCGATAGTCGTATAGCGAGTCTGGCACTCGGTTTATT
>CAJWEV010000006.1 GCA_913031575.1 uncultured Halieaceae bacterium
CGTAGGCGTCAAAGGAGCTGTACTCCCAGGATGGCCGAATACCGACAAAGCTCCAATCCTCGTCGTAACTGTAAATTGAATCAGCATCAACGCTGCTGAGCTGGAGCTGCGAATCGATCGCCTGTCCGCTGTGTCGCCATCTGAGGAAAGCCGAGGTCAGTTCTAAGCTATCCTCGCCGGGCTGGTCACTCAACGTCTGCCGTGTGTTATCCAAAGAAAAAGCATCGTATCCGTTATTAATGTCGAGCCGTGTCACGCCCACATCAATAACGTCAGTGCCATAATCGTGGCGCATTGAGAATCGACTAGTCCTCTCATCTCGATGATTCGTGTTCCTGACACCGAGGAAAGTATTGTCAATCCAGCCATCCGATTCGTAGCGTTGATCGGCTAAACGAATTGAGAAAGTGTCTGTGAGCCCCATATTGGCAACAACGTTTGCGCGTCTACCGCCATAGCTCTCAATACCCAAGGCCACCGAGGCTTCGGTTTTATTTGTTGGAGCGCTTGTGGTCACATTGATAAGTCCGGCGAGTGCGCCCGCACCCATTAGGGATCCCTGAGGGCCACGCAATACCTCGATCTGCGCGGTGTCGAAGGTGGTGAGCGCTGCTCCCAAGCCACTGATGTCGATGCCGTCCTGCAAAATCACTACCGACGGGTTGATGGGTTCGACAAACTGGGAGCGTTCGCCAATGCCCCGAATCTGAAAAAAGCGCTGGCGCGACGCACCGGCGCTTGCAGAGATATTGGGAATGGACGTTAACAGGTCCTCAAAGTGGACCGCCTCTCTGAGCGTCTTTTCAGCGTTGCCTAGCTTGCTGACGCTGACCCGATTGCTGTCAGATGCCATCAGTGTGGCGGTGATAACCACCTCCTCAATCGCCGGCTCTTGAGCATGAGTCGAATGCGATGCTGTGAGAATGATCAGAGCCGTAAAGCATTGGCATTTAAAAGATGAGACCGAGTTCATTGTGACAATTCCCTTACTTGCGACAGAATGTTTACGGCTGATAAAAAACGGAGGAATCATCGAGGGAATCGAGCGTGTGCGCTCGAAAGTCCTGTTCCTACGCCGGTACTAGCCGGATCAGGTTCAACGGGTTTGCTCTATAAGCATCTCAGGCAACGCCACCCCGCAGGTCATTTAAATTGTAGCAGACTGATCTCCGCAGTAGTGTGAAACCAGCGGAGATTGTGAACACGCAGAGCCACCAAGACAGGTATGCAAAAGCTAGGTAGATGCGATGAGTTCAGACAGCGATTCGAATCAGGTAAAAGACACCCAGGCGCAGCTCTCGGTCGTCGATTTTTCTAAGCCCTAAGTGGCGGAAATTATGCAGTCCGCAGTAAAAATGAGTTTGTTCGCGTTTAAGCTGAGCTTTTGAGCGACGGTAGTAACTTTTTCGTCACCTTTTTAGACCCGACCTCAGCTACACTAGAAGCAAATCAATCTGGCACACCACATGAACGACCCGACCTCTTTGTTAACCCGGCTCGATGCAGACGCGCGATTCCGCGGCCTCTATCGCTGGATAGCGGATGAGCGGCGTTTACCAACTTTCCAAAAAGGGCTGATCGCGCTTCTAATTTTGTGGGCTGTGAACAGTATGGCGAATATCGTATTGGCAGTCATACCAAGCTCGCCGGTAGAAGTTTCAAAGTCAATTGTCATCAATCCTCCACCATCTACTGCTAATGCGTCTGATGATGTTGAGCTGATCGATGTGTCCTCGATTCTTGGCATGACTGTTTTTGGCGCAGTTGAACCCTCTGAGGTAAAGGACCTTCCGCCCGTTGCAACCATCGCAAATCCTCGCGAGGGGATAGAGAACGGTGCAAGAGAGACGAGTCTCGCGCTCACCTTGACTGGTATTGTGGCCTCGACGACAGATGGGTTGGGTAGTGCCATGATCGAAGCGCAAAAGAAGCAGGAACTTTATTCGGTTGGCGATGACCTTCCGGCCAACGGCAAGGTCACTCTGGCGAAAATACTGCCCAAGCAGGTAGTGATCGATAACAATGGCACCTACGAACTGATCACCTTATTTGACGATAACGGTATCGTCGGCGTCGAGCAGTCGGAAGCGTCGGTTCCTGGGCCTAATTCGTCGGAGCGGGCACCTTCATCAGTATCGGCAACATCAGCGACGCAAGCAGAGCGACAGCGCCTTGCCGCCAATTACCGCGAGCAGCTTTACATCGACCCTCAATCCCTGGCCAGTCTCGTATCGATCAGTGCCGTTCAGTCGGATGGCGGACTTAAGGGATATCGGATGGCGCCCGGAAGAGAAGCCGCACAATTTACAGCGCTTGGATTCAAAGCCGGTGATATCGTCACAGCGGTAAACGGTTATTCGCTGAGCGATCCCACAAACACGGTACGCTTATATCAGGTGATGCGAGATGCCACTGACGCAACCTTCGAGATTGAACGGGACGGATCTCCTGTGTCCATTAGCGTCAGTCTGAGCAGTCTTCAGTAGGAGTAACAAATAACATGCTTACCAATGCAAAAAGCCTCGTTATCGCACTTGCGGTAAGCCTGCTGTTATTTGCTAAACCGGTATTGGGTCAGGAGTTCACGGTTAACCTGAAAGACACCGATATTCAGGAGTTCATTGAGTTCGTGGCTGATGTGACCGGCGCCACCATAGTCATAGATCCTGCCGTTAAGGGTAAGGTCAAAGTGATATCGAGCAAACCGGTCTCGCGCACCGAGCTATACGATCTCTTCCTTTCCATTTTAGATGTTCACGGCTACACAGCGGTGAGGAGTGGTGAAGTCGTTCGCGTTATACCAAATAAGAACGCTCGTTCGGCGCCCGTGGATGTCATTTCAGGTACTTCCATCATCAATGATGAATATGTCACACAGGTCATCCGCCTAGAGAATGTGTCTGCCGCAAAGCTGATTCCCGTATTGCGACCCCTGGTACCGCAGCAAGCCCATATGGCGGCTTATGCGCCAAGTAACGCGATCATCATCTCAGATATTCGAGCCAACATTGATCGTATTGCAACAATTATCGATCGCATGGATCAGTCGGCCGTCAGAGAAACCGAAATTGTGAAGTTGCGCTATGGCGTGGCTACTGATGTGGTGGAGATGCTCAAAACCTTGGAAAAGTCCCGAGCAGGTGAGGGCGCAGATTCCAATGATGAGGCGAGTCTTGTCGCCGATAAGCGGACGAATAGCGTGATTGTCACCGCTGATGAGGTGAGTATTGAGCGCATCAAGGGACTCATTGATTATCTGGATATTCCCTTAGAGCAAAGCGGAAATGTGAGGGTGTTGTATCTGGAGTATGCGGATGCGACCGAAGTTGCTGAGGTACTCACGCGGGTGATGCAGAACCTTTCGCGACTCGATGATGAGAGCTCGGGCCGGACACGTGCTGCCAATGCGGCCAAATCAACTATCGAGGCGGACGCGGGCACTAATAGCCTTATTATCACTGCGGACACCGATGAGATGGTGGCACTTGAGGCCGTTATTGCCAGGCTCGATATCCGTCGCGCGCAAGTGTTGGTGGAAGCCATTATTGTCGAGATTGACGTCACCGAGGGCAGAGAGCTGGGGCTCCAGTGGTTGTTTGCCAATGACTCTGGGCTCTACGGCAGCAACATTAGTCCAGCGCGGCAGGGCAGCAACGCTGCCATTGCTCAAGCTATTTTGCCCGAGGATTCCGCATCAACAGAAATAGGTGTTCGCGATCTCGCGGGTGCTTTGTCACAAGTTCCGGGCACGACCTTCGGATGGGGTGTGGTTGATCAAAACCTCACGATGACGACCATCCTTAATACGCTGGAGAAGCAGGGCAACACCAATATTTTGTCCACACCCAGTCTGTTGACGTTGGATAATGAGGAGGCCTTCATTACGGTGGGCCAGCAGGTACCGTTCGTCACCGGCAGTTACACCAATACCGGGGCTGCCAATGGCGTGGCGAATCCATTTCAGACGATTCAGCGCGAGAATGTCGGTGTGACCCTGCAAGTCACCCCGCAGATTAACGAGGGCGATTCGGTGGTAATGGATATCGTTCAGGAGGTGTCGAGTATCTCTCAACAGGCGCTGTCTGCCTCAGATGTAATTACCAACGAGCGTAAAATTGAAACCAAAGTGTTAGCAAAAGACGGTGACATCGTCGTCTTGGGCGGTTTGGTAAAAGATGATATTCAAGATTCGCAGCAGGGGATCCCCCTCCTATCCGGCATACCAGTCTTAGGTCGACTTTTCCGAAATGACGTGGTGTCGGTCACTAAATCGAACCTGCTGGTATTCATTCGCTCGACTATCATCCGTGATGATAATGATCTTGCGGGAGCGACCGCAGAAAAGTACCGCTATATCCGTGATCAGCAGCGGCAGCGACGCGATCAGGGGCTGATGTTCCTCGATGACAATCTGATCCCCGTATTGCCGACGTGGGAAGACCGGGTGCGGTCCCTGCCAGAGGTACCCGAGGAGCAAATCGACCCGTGAATACTGCGGCCGACAATCTCGACGTGACCGACGCGCTTGAAACGGCTGTCTCGGAAGAAACAGCGGCCGATACACGCAGCGGTCTGCTGCCTTTCGGGTTCTCGCAGGCCAAGCAAGTGGTTCTTGAATCGAGTGACGACGGCTTAATACTGAGCTATGTCGGGCGCCTTGATACAGAGACAGTACTCGAGGTGCGACGCACCGCTGGTGCTAACTTTGCGCTTGAGCAGGTCGATGAAGCTACCTTCCAAGCGCGCCTGAGTGGCGCCTATCAGCGCAACCAGAATCAGGCGGCGCAGATGGCAGAGGATCTGTCCTCTGACGTTGATCTCGCCCAGCTCGTCGACGAGATTCCTGATCTTGGTGACCTCATGGATGCGGAGGACGATGCGCCGATCATTCGATTGATTAACGCTATTTTGTCGCAGGCCGTGAAAGAGCAGGCATCTGATATCCACATTGAAACTTTTGAAGATCGGCTCTCCGTGCGCTACCGCGTTGACGGTGTACTTGCCGAAGTGCTTTCGCCCAAGCGTATGTTGGCGCCGCTCTTGGTATCCCGACTCAAGGTGATGGCCAAGTTAGATATTGCTGAGAAGCGAATTCCGCAGGATGGCCGTATCTCGGTTCGTATCGCCGGCCATGCCATTGATATTCGTATGTCGACTATCCCATCGGCGCACGGTGAGCGGGTGGTGCTGCGTTTGCTGGACAAGCAAGCAGGGCAATTGGAGTTGGTTCAGTTAAAAATGAATGCGCAGGTCGGTGACGGCTACCGCGCCGCATTGGCGAGACCTCACGGCATCATTTTGGTTACGGGACCGACCGGCTCAGGCAAAACTACAACGCTCTATGCAGGGCTATCGAGTATCAATCAGAGTTCACGCAATATTCTGACGATTGAAGACCCAGTTGAGTATATGTTGCCCGGTGTAGGCCAGACTCAAGTTAATCCTAAGGTCGATATGACGTTCGCACGTGGTTTACGGGCTGTACTGCGGCAGGACCCCGATGTGGTGATGGTCGGCGAGATCCGCGACCTTGAGACGGCCGAAATTGCAGTCCAGGCGTCGCTGACGGGACACTTGGTACTCTCAACACTGCACACGAATACCGCGATTGGTGCCGTAACACGTTTACAGGATATGGGTGTTGAACCCTTCCTGTTGTCATCCAGCTTGGTCGCCGTCATGGCCCAGCGACTGGTGAGACTAGTGTGTACCGATTGTCGAGAGTTGTCTGCTGCGACGTCGAGTGAACGCGAGATGTTGGGCATTAAAGGCGATGATGAGGTTCAAATTTATCACGCCAAGGGTTGCGCCAAGTGCAACATGACAGGGTATCGCGGGCGAACGGGCATCTACGAATTGATCGAAGTCGATGAAGAGCTGAGAACAGCGATCCATGAAGGCGAAGGTGAGCAGGCCATGTTGGCGGTGGCCCGTAAACAGTACCCGGGCATTCAGGCTGATGGGCTTCGCAGAATATTGGCCGGTGAGACAACGCTTGAAGAGGTTCTGCGCGTTACTTCGGTAACTTAACGTGGCCGCGTTTAGGTACAAAGCACTCGATACCTCAGGAAAGGTTGTTAAAGGCGTCCTTGAGGGGGATTCAGAGCGTCAAATTCGTGCGCAACTCCGAACCAAGAGCCTGCGACCTATTGAGGTTGCTTCTGCAGGCCGTCGTGCGGCCAATAGCGGCAGTGCTGAGGGTAGTATCCGCCGCGGCCTGTTTGCACCTCGTCTCAGCGCCAGTGAGTTGGCCCTGATTACCCGACAACTGGCCACGCTCGTTTTATCGGCGCTACCGCTTGATGAGTGCCTCCAAGCTGCTGCAGAACAGACGCGTAAAGCGTCGACCAAAGCTCTGCTGCTCCAGGTCCGCTCGAAAGTCGCAGAGGGCCATACATTGGCGCACGCGATGGCACAATTTCCTCAAACCTTCGGTGATATGTACCGCGCGATGGTGAACGCGGGAGAGCAGGCAGGCCAACTAGGCCCTGTTCTCGAGCAGCTGGCTGATTACACCGAAAATCGACAGCACACGGCGCAGAAGCTTCAAATGGCCCTCATCTACCCGTTCGTACTCATCGGGGTAGCGATCGCCGTGGTGACGGCGCTCATGGTCTTTGTCGTACCCGAGATGGTGGGCATCTTTGCCCAGACCAAAACCGATTTACCACCCTTGACTGTGGCACTCATCGCAACTAGTGATTTTCTAACCAACCACGGGTGGATCCTGGGTCTTGCAATTGTGGTGCTAGTCATCATTATTCGCCGGTTGTTGAAAAACCCGTCTTACAAGAAACTGTCTGACGCCGGTTTACTGCGGGTACCTGGCATTCGACGTGTGCTCATCGGGATGGATACGGCGCGATTCTCGTCGACCTTAAGTATTTTGATGGCTTCTGGGGTACCGCTACTCGACGCGTTGCGCATCGCTGGGGCGGTGATGAACAACCTCGTATTACGGGCTGCAAGCAAAGAGGTTGCAGGTAAGGTACAGGAGGGTTCGAGCTTGAATCGTGCGCTATCACAGGAGGAGTTTTTTCCTCCCATGATGGTGCATATGGTGGCATCGGGCGAGACCAGTGGTGAGTTGGAAACGATGCTCGAGCGCTCGGCTTCGAACCAAGAGCGTGAGCTGGAAGCGACCCTGGGTACGGTTATGGGATTATTCGAGCCCATTATGGTGGTTGTCATGGGTGGGCTGGTGCTGACGATAGTCATGGCAATTCTATTGCCAATATTTGATTTGAACACGATGGTGAGGTAGAGCAGTGAAAAAGCAGAGCGGGTTTAGTTTGATCGAGATTCTTGTGGTATTGGTGATCATGGGCTTGTTAATCAGTGTCGTTGCACCGACCGTCTTGAACAGTGCCGATGATGCACGCATTCAAAAGGTACAGGCTGACTTTAAATCGATTGAAACAGCGCTGAAGATTTACCGTCTTGATAATTATGTTTATCCGACGACGGAGCAGGGTTTGGTGGCGCTGGTTGAGGCGTCAACGCTTGAGCCTGAGCCTCGAAACTTTAAAAAAGGGGGCTACTTACCCGAGGTGCCCATGGACCCGTGGGGTCGGGAGTATCTCTATCTGTCGCCCGGTGAGTACGGCGAAGTTGATATTTATTCCTTGGGCGCGGACGGTCTGCCGGGTGGCGAGGATCAGAGTGCTGATATCGGCAATTGGGGAGAGGACGACAACTCCTAATTCGCAATGGGTGACCGGTGCGCATCGATGCGTCGAAATCAGAAGGGTTTCAGCCTCATCGAGATGCTGGCTGTGGTGTTTGTCGTTGTGCTTCTCACCTCGCTGGTCAGTCTGAATGTCGGTTCAGGAAGTGCAGACATCAACCGAGAAAATCAGGTTCGCAATCTGGGAGCAATGTTGGGCTACGCCCTGACAGAGGCGGAGCTTAGCGGTACCGATCACGGGCTGTTAATCCATCAACTTGATGGCTTTGACGATGGGTCTTACGGTGGGCTCTGGTTAAGACGTTACGATCAGGGCTGGGCTGAACCGCTGTCGCTTAACACTGCATTCGAGGACTTGATTTTTGAACGGGGAGTTGAATTAGAGCTCCGCCTTGAGGATCAGCCCCCGGTCGATTTTGAAGTGCTGGAAGAGGATGCCAATCCACCGCCACAGATTATTTTGTTTGCGGGTGGAGAGGTCAGCCCCGGTGAACTTGATTGGATAGATGAGCGGTCGGGTGATCTGCTCTACACCCTGCGATGGGATCTTTTTGGCCGCATGACCTTCATGCCAAAAGGTATAGAGCCTGATGATGTCTCCGAAGATTAAAGGCAATAAACAGCGGGGGTTCACACTGATTGAAGTCATGGTTGCTTTGACGGTGGTGGCCGTGACCTTGCCTGCTTTGCTCTTTCTGCTATCCCAGCAAATTGACGGAACCGCCTATCTGCGTGATCGCTCTGTCGCGCAATGGGTGGCCGCAGATCGTGTGGCCGAAGTTCGGCTAGCTGTTGCCAAGCAGCGCAGTGCCAGACCGGGGGTTGTTGCTGGTGAGTCCGAGCGGGCGGGGCGGACCTGGTATTGGCAAAGTAAAATTCAAGAAACGCCGGTGCCTGGGTTTATGCGATTAACGGTGACCGTGACGGGAGAAGATACCGACGACGATTCGGTGCTGTTCACGCTCGATGCGTTTTTAAATGCGGAGGTGGTGGATGCGCCCAGCTGATCATCGCCCTGAGGAGTCGGGTTTCACACTGGTCGAGGTGCTGATTGCTATGGCGATCACTGCGTTCGTGTCAGTGCTGTCTTATCAAACCTTGTCGACTGCACTGGGAGGTATTGAATCAGCGCGCGCCGAGTCCGAGCGTCTTCACGAGATTAACCGGGCCTTCACCGTGCTTTCGCGAGATATTCGTCAGATGACCAATCGACCGGTTCGCGATGAATTTGGACAGGTAGCCTCGGCCGTGTCCGGTGGTGAGTTGGCGAGAGATCCTTTGCGCTTGACCCGCTCGGGTTGGCACAATAGTACTGGAGCTCCTCGAAGTACGCTGCAGCGCGTGGTCTTTCGCTTAGAGGAAGACAGGCTGTTGAGATTAAGTTACCCGGTACTTGACCGTACTACCGCCACCGAGCCGACTGAAACGGTGCTAATTGAGGGTGTTGAGCAGTTTGAATTGCGATTTTTGCCGTCAATCAATGCATTAGAAGTAGATCGTAACCAGGTCATTGATCGCCGGTACTGGCAGGAGAACTGGGTCGCGGATGTTGGCTTTACCGACAAACTCATCGACCCTCCCGCTGCAATTGAAGTACGGGTGACCCTGAGCGATTGGGGCGCATTGGAGCGACTGTATGTCATGCCGTCATTCCAGTAAGCAGCGAGGGGCAGCTCTCGTCATTGCGCTACTCGTGTTTGCGCTGGCGGCGGCGCTGATGGTGGGTGTGCAGCGCGACTTCAATCTTCAGTTGCAGCGCAGCACCAACACCTTTTTTGCCGAGCAAGGTTGGTCATTTCTGCTGGGTGCCGAGACGCTCGCTGAATTGGCATTGAGGTTTGATGTCGACGAGGACGCAAAAAGTGATACCCCGGTGGATTCTTTGCAGGAGTTGTGGGCGCAACCGCAGGCACCGTATCCACTCGACGGAATCGGCTTTTTAAGCGGTGATATTTATGACCTGCAAGGCCGCTTCAACATCAACAGCCTCGTTGATCAGTCCAATAATCAGAGCAGTGACCCCAACACGCCGCTGGGTGAAGCACCCGCGCAGCCCGTGGGAGAGACGGGGGAAACTCGACGCTTCAACGCCGAGCAACGCGTGTTTTTGCGACTGCTGCTAGCGATTGATGAAGCGGAGCTGAGTCGCAGTGAGGCGACACGTCTCGTTGAGCGCATTACGGACTTTGTCGATCCAGATCGAAACCCGCGCATGGAGGGTGCCGAGGATGAGCGCTACCTCTCCTCGGCGTTCCCCTACCGTGCACCCAATCGGCCGCTGGCCAGCGTGAGTGAGCTCAGAGCTGTCGATGAGATCACGCCAGAGCTGTACCGCCTAATCGCCCCGTTTTTAACCGTTTGGCCCGCAGAGGGCAGCACCGTAAATCTTCTGACCGCACCGCCTGAAGTGTTGGCCGCGCTCAATGAGGACGATGCTCTGGAGCCTTTATCTGCTCAACAGGTCGCACGCATCATCGAACTGCGCGACGGCGGCATGCTCAATGAGGTCGATACCTTCATTGAGGATGTCATGTTTTCTGATGGCACAACCGACGAGTTACGTGATCTGGTCGATATAAAGTCATCGTGGTTTCTACTCGATGCTCGTGTCGAGATTGCTGATAGAGAACGCCGCCTGTACAGTGTCTTGCATCGTCAAGGCCGCGCCATTTCGGTTGTACATCGAACCGAGGGAGAGCTTTAGTGATCGGTCCTTGCGCTGCGTACACATGTGGGGAAAAAACGGGTCGAGGGAATACGTGAATGGCACTGGCGTAACGAATGTCGTCGGCTACAGTAGTCGTAATCGTGGCATGATTCTCAACGGTGCGTGCTGGTGTTATAGCTGCAGTGATAATAGTTGTTTAGTTAAAGAGAGGTGTACCGTCTGACATGCGTGGTGAAAACCCGAGTCTCGTGGTTTGGAAAGACGGAGCGCCCGTTCTGTGGCGCGCCGGTGCTACCGCGTTCGAGTCAGTCACTGAAGACACGGTTTTTCCTGAAGGTGTCATTGTAGGTCTGCCCAGTGACGATGTTCGATCGACGTTGCTCAACGTAAGTCCGGAAGAACGCAAGCATCTCGCCAAGTCACTTCCATTCATGATGGAAGAGCAGGTTGCCGAGGACGTCGAAGAGCTGCACTTCGTATCCAGTGCCCTCAACGAGAATTGCTATCTCGTGGCATTCACGCGGCGGGACAGTATGGCGGCTTGGATTGAGCAACTGGCTTCTAACGACAGTCTAAAAGTGTTTGCTCCAGAGGCGTTGTGCTTGCCGCTTGAGGGCGATGAGTGTTGTGCCGTCGTTGATGGTGATGAGGTTGTTTTGCGCTGGGGTGACGCGCATGGCGCTCGCGTCGATTTGTCCTTGTTTTCCATGATTTTGGATTCTTTGTTGGAGGCGCCCTCCAGCCTCGTTATCTACGGTACAGATCGAGAGCAGGTGGTAGGGCAATTAACCGATGATCAGGCTGCGCTCGTTGATTGGCGGCAAGGCGGCTGGGGCGCTGTCCTGCTCCTGACAAAGTCAGCGCCTGAGGTGAATCTACGTCATGGGAGTTTTGCACCGCCATTGCCGTTGGCGAAGTGGTGGGGTGTCTGGAAGACCGTTGCTATTGCGGCCTCAGTAGCCTTGAGCTTGCAGTTTGTCTCCGATATCACTCAGTTTCAGATGCTAAAAGCTCAAAATCTTGAGTTGCGGTCGGCGATTCAGGATTCGTATCGAAAGGCGAATCCTCGAGGCGCGGTTGTCGATGTTGAGAAACAGCTTGATCGTCAGATCGCAGAATTCACAGGTGAAGAAGGCGTTGCAGCCTTCACACCCGGGTTGGTTGATGTCGTCACAGCAACGATGGCAGAGAACGGTCGTGTTACATCAATCAATTACACAGCAGATCAGTTAAGGCTAAATCTTACTGCCCAGGATTTTGCCTCAGTCGAGCAGATCCGTCAGGCGTTGGAGCGAGCCGGGCTCAAAGCTACTCTAGAAACCTCGAGCGCTCGCGGTGACGAGGTGAGGGCGCGTTTACGGGTCGAGGTATCGTAATGAAAGAGTGGTTTACTAATCAAAGCCCTCGAGATCAGGTCGCCTTGCTGCTACTCACGGGATTTCTTCTGGTCGTTGGACTTTTTCAGTTTGCGCTGGTGCCGGCGAGTGAAGCGCGAGGCGAAATGGCGCTAAATAATCGGGCGGCAAGCGCTCAGCTGAGTCGAGTTGAGACAAAAGTCAGCCGCTTACTGAGTCTTCGTGAAACTGGGAGTAATAATCAAAGTCAGAATCTGTCATCCACCTTAAGCGCCGCGGCGCAAAATGCTGGTCTTACCGTAAAACGACTTCAGCCAAATAGTCGCGGAGAGGTTCAAATACGGTTTGAGGCCGTTGATTTTGATGCACTGCTTCAGTGGTTACAAACCGTAGAGGGCAACAAGGGCCTCCGAATCGTCGACGCATCAGTGAGCGATGCGGGTCGATCGGGGGGGGTTAACGCGACACTCCGTGTGCGAGGTCAGTAAGCGTGACTTACCGTCGAGTATCCGTGCTGGCAGCGGCGTTGACGATCATGTTACTCATTACCCGTGCGCCGGCCTCTCTGATGGGTTTCGCGATCCCACCGACGGTTAATGCCACCGGGTTCAGTGGCACCGTCTGGAAGGGTGCGGTCGCTCACGTTGAAATTCCCCTGCAATCACGGCCGTTTGCTATGGGACGACTCACATGGACGCTCAACCCAGCCGGTTTGCTGTGGGGTGATCTCATTCGCGTGAAGAGCGATTGGGGAAGCCAGCGAATCGATGTTGCGGCGAGACCAGCATTAAATGGATCGGTGCAGGTCAATGAGGCCATGCTTCGGATCGATCTGGGCTGGCTACGTGAGCTTTTTCCCTTATATGTAGGCGGTCAACTTAAAACCGATATTGAGTCCCTCAGCATCGCGGCTGATGGCACCCCGACTTCGGCTAATGGCCGTCTTGTTTGGGAAAACGCTGCCTGGCGCGCGATTGGTGGCGACGTATCGCTGGGGTCGTACGCCGTCGATGTCACGACGACTGATGCGGGTATCCGGGCAAGCATCATCACATTGAAGGGCGCACTTGAGATCGACGGTTCAGTCACTATCGTTGGCGACAACTACCGTGTCGTGGCTAATCTATCGGGGCCGACTGCACGCAATGAGGCTTTTCAACAAGCGATCGCCTTGCTGGCAGTGCCCACCGGCAGTGGCTACCGAATCGAGTTAAGCGGTACACTCTGACCAGATAGGCTCTGGGGCCTGCTGATACAACAATAACGAAGTGAGATGCCTATGAAGTTTTGGCAGATGCTTGTTGTCCTCGTCACACTGGGAGGCGCTATGCCGACAACAGCTCAAGATACGCCTGCAGTTATGGACGGCTTTCCGCCTAGCACCGAGTCGCAGGTTACAAAGAAGAATCATCGGGATTGGCCCTACAGTCAGTGGGCGTTTCAAAATTTTGGCGCACCAAATAATACGGTCATGGTTCCCAGAGGCGGTGAGATTCATCATTTTCCTCGCGAAGAGTCCCGGCTTGATAAATTCGTCGTTGAGGGTGCATCGCTAGGCGATGTCTTCGCCGCCAACGCTGCGGATGCCTTGGTAGTCATTCATGGCGACACCTTAGTGCACGAGTCGTACTGGAACGGGATGGACGCACACCGCCAGCACATTTGGTATTCCATGACCAAGTCGCTAGTTAGCAGTATTGCAGGCATTCTGGTGGAGAGCGGGCAGCTGGATCTGACCAAAAGTCCGTCCGAGTACGTGCCAGAGCTGAAGGGAAGTGCTTTTGATCGCGTGACAGTACAAAACGTGATGGATCATGCGAGTGGCCTGGCTTTTGAGGAGAACTATGTCGATCCCAAGAGCGACTTTTTCCTCTATTACGCGCCGGCCTTGAACCTCGGGTATTTGCCCGGCGCAGCGGACCTTCAACCAGGGCAGACGGAGATTTACGGGGTCTACGATTTTCTGACGCACTTTGTGCAGCCTGATCCCGAGACCCCACCGGGCATGCGTTTCGATTATAACTCTGCAAATGCCGATGTTCTGGGTTGGATGGTGTCCCGGCTGATGGGTAAGTCCCTAAACGACATCATTCGAGATGAGGTCTGGCAGAAGATTGGCGCAGAGCACGATGCATTTATCGCAGTTGACCGCGCTTACATCCCGGTCGCCACGGGTGGATTTAATGCAACAGCCCGTGATGCCGCGCGCTACGGCATGATGATCCGCGACAAGGGAGTCTTCAGAGGCGAGCGAGTGCTTCCTGCGGACTGGCTTGAGCACATGGTCGATGTAAAGGACAGCGACCGCAATGCGATGAATCTCAACCCCAATTATTCGCAGGCGGACTGGATTGCCTATCAGGACATGTGGTGGATTTTGGATGAGACGACCGAAGAGTTCTGCGCCGTAGGTATTCACGGTCAGGTAATCTACATTAACCGAAGCACCGATACCGTGATGGTGTGGTTCTCAAGTCAGCGAGACGCAGCTTCGACACTCGCCCCCGAATTTCCCGTCAAACTCAACGCGGCGCGTGCCGCAGCAAACTATTTAGCGGAGCAATAAGCGATGGCAGCAGGCACACCCGTATGGTCTAGTAGTTTCGCCTTCATCATGGCCTCAGTCGGTTTCGCCGTTGGCTTGGGCAATATCTGGCGGTTCCCCTATGTCACCGGTGAGAACGGTGGTGGCGCCTTTGTCATTGTCTATCTGCTCTGCGTTTTCGCTATCGGCGTCCCGTGCGTCATGGCGGAGTTATTAGTTGGCCGACGCGGCCAGTCGAGTCCGTCAAAGTCGATGGCAACGGTTGCCGAGGAGAGTGGGCACAGCCGCGCCTGGGGCGGTGTTGGTGGTCTTGGGGTTTTCACGGCCTATACGATCTCCATCACCTACGCAGTTGTTGTGGGCTGGGTGCTTTGGTACCTCATTCAAGCGGCAATAACCGGCTTTGCTGGCGTGGATGCAGCGTCCTCATCACAGGATTTTAATGCGCTCCTGGCTGACGGATCGACCATGTTGATCATGACCATAGTCGGTAACCTGATCGTCGGCGGAATCATCTACGCCGGCGTTGCCGGGGGTATCGAACGCGCGGTGACGGTCATGATGCCTTTGTTATTTGCTCTCTTAGTCGGCCTCAGTATATACAACATGTTTGCCGGTGGTTTTGGCCAGACACTGAGTTGGCTGTTCACACCGGACTTCAGCAAGATCGATGGTCCGGTATTGTTGGCTGCAGTGGGGCAGGCGTTCTTCTCCATTGGTGTCGGCATGGGTGGCATGATGACCTACGGATCGTACCTGCCCGCCAACTTTTCCATCACTCGGGGCGCGATGATGATTGTGCTCGCTGACACCATGGTGGCCTTACTTGCCGGTTTTGTCGTCTTCCCCATGGTCTTTAATTATGGTCTCGATATCGCCGGTGGTGCCGGCCTCATCTTCCAGACGCTCCCTGTCGCGTTTGCGCAGATGCCCGGCGGTCATGTATTCGCGGTTCTCTTCTTTGTGATGCTGTCGGTTGCCGGCGTGACGTCCATGGTTGGACTGCTCGAATCCGTGACCAGCTGGATTGATCAGCGCACGACCTTGGGACGCGAGATTAGCGCTATTGTGGTTGTAGGGTCAGTGACCTTCTGTAGCATTGCGTCTGTGCTTTCCTACAACGTATGGCAGGACGCAACACTGTTTGGTATGAACTTCAATGCGGCATCTGAAGGGTTATACGACAAGATTACGTTACCGCTGGGAGGCTTGCTGATAGCGCTGTTTGTGGGTTGGTTTATGAAGCGCGAACTGAGTTTCTCGGAGCTTGCAACCGGTGAGCAGGTCTTCTCAATCTGGCACCTTCTGCTCCGCTTTTTGGTCGTACCCGCCATTGCCATTATTCTGATTACAGGACTGATTTAAGACATGCTCGCAACCGTTACCGATTGGCTTTGGTCATATGTACTAATCGCAGCCTTACTGCTGGTGGGTCTTCGCCTCACCTGGGAAGCAGGGTTTGTGCAGTTGCGTTTGTTCAAAGAGATGTTTCGTGGCTTGTCCGGCGGTTTCTCGGGCACCGATAAAGGACTATCTAGCTTTCAGGCATTAGTGGTCAGCGTAGCTGGACGCGTCGGTGGCGGCAATATTGCCGGGGTTGCAGTGGCGATCACCCTCGGCGGACCAGGTGCTCTGTTCTGGATGT
Organism: uncultured Halieaceae bacterium; assembly: GCA_913031575.1. Classification (GTDB taxonomy): domain Bacteria; phylum Pseudomonadota; class Gammaproteobacteria; order Pseudomonadales; family Halieaceae; genus Luminiphilus. Next base: position 15,901 of record CAJWEV010000006.1, read on the forward strand.
GGCTGATTGCGCTGATTGGTATGGCTACTAGTTTGTTTGAGTGCGCCCTCGCCCAGCTTTACAAGCAGAGCGATGGATCCGAAACCTACCGGGGTGGCCCTGCGTACTTTATGCGGTTTGGACTGGGCTGGAGTGTCATGCCGGTCATTTACTCCGCGCTTCTACTCGTGACCATTGGGTTTGGGTTTAATGCGGTTCAAACCTACTCGGTTACCAACTCCATCGAGTCAGCCTTTTCCATACCGACTTGGCAGAGTGGTCTTGTTCTGACCGCGGTCATGGCAGCCACTTTGTTCGGCGGTATTCGTCGACTTGCCGCGGTATCTCAGATCATCGTTCCCCTCATGGTCGTCGGCTACTTAATACTCGCTATTGGCATCCTCATAGCCAATATTACCGAAGTGCCCGCAGCGCTTGGCGTTATCTTCAAGTCTGCCTTTGGTCTCGAGCAGGTTGTCGGAGGTGGTGTTGCCGCCGCCATTATGCAGGGTGCGCGGCGAGGTCTTTTTTCCAATGAGGCAGGCCTGGGCACGGTGCCTAATGTCGCCGCTACGGCCGATGTAGCGCATCCGATTCAGCAGGGGCTGGTGCAAAGCCTGAGCGTCTTTATCGATACCATCATTCTCTGCACCTGTACCGCACTTATTATTTTGCTGTCTTCGGTTTACGAGCCAGACGCAGTTAATCCACAAGGTGTTGTTCTGACACAACTCGCGGTCGCTGAGCAACTGGGCGGTTGGGGAGAGTCACTCGTTAGTATTTTCCTCGTGCTTTTTGCCACGACGACGATTGCCTACAACTGCTACCTCGGGGAAAACAGCATTGCTTATTTTGCCAACCGGCCTACATGGGCGATTCCTGCTTTCCGCATTTCAGTACTGATGATGATTGCCTGGGCCTCGGTTCAGGACTTGGGCACGGTCTTTAGTTTCTCAGATCTAACGATGGCGCTGTTGGCGATCACCAACCTGTTGGCGCTTTGGTACCTTGCACCGATTGGTATGAAGTTGCTGAACGATTTCGAGGCGCAGCTTAGAGGGGGTTCTTTGCCTGTGTTTAGGCGTGCGACGTTGCCTGAGGAGATGATTGACGAGGGGAGCTGGTCCTAATCGCCCAGAAGGGCGGGATATTCGATACGTCCCGTTCGTGAGACAGCTCCATCACTTTAGAGGCAAAACCTGATATTACCAAGGAAAGTCAGCCAAAACACATCGTCATTACGGGGCCAATGGCCGGTATTGGACGCGCGAGTGCGTTTAGTTTGGCACGTGACGGCGCTGACCTAACCTTTCTTTGCAGGAATCTTGAAAAGGGCGAAGCCCTAGCTGGTGAGATCGTTGCAGTGGGCGGGACGAAACTGACCGTCATCGAGATAGAGATGAGCAGCCTCGACAGCATTTGTGGTGCGGCAGAGTCAGTACGGCGGTTGGCCAAGCCTATCGATGTGTTTTTGAATAACGCAGGCGTGATCAACGCTCACCGCCGAGTCACAGTAGATGAATATGAAGAGACACTGGCAGTCAATCATTTCGCGCCATTTTTACTAACGGGCTTACTTACTATTACCCGCCGTGCTTGAGGCAGCCCCGGGGGCTCGTATTGTCAACGTGGCTTCCGGAGCGCATCACTTTGTCAGGGATATGCAATTTGATGACATTCAGTCCGAGCAGAATTACAAAATCTTTGATGTGTATGGTCGTTCCAAGCTCGGAAATATTTTGTTCACACGGTCATTAGCAAAGCGTTTGAGACGTACAGGTGTGACGGTTAACTGCTTGCACCCCGGTGCCGCTGCTACGGATATTGGTAAGCAGCATGGGAAATGGGTGGCCAGGGTCTTGCACTTAATGCTCACGCTATTGCTCAGGAGCCCATTGAAGGGCTCTGAAACATCGGTATAACTGTGCTCAAGCGATGACGTCGCTGGGATATCAGGGGCCTACTTTGATAACTGTAAGATCAAGCGACCCACACCCTGTGCCGAAGACGATGCTGCCTCCGAGAAGCTCTGGGCGCACAGTGAGCATTGCATGGGCTTTTCTTGCGAGGCCCTATAGAACTAGCCTTGACGCTGTCTATCGTTACTGACTCTCGGTTAACTCCACGTGGAAGCTAAGAGTCTTACCAGCACGCACCGTTTCTATTGTGACGGTATCGCCGACACGATGTTTTTCCATGGCGGATAGAAAATCTTCGTTACTGCGAACCTTCAGTCCGTCGACGCTGGTGATGATGTCGCCCAACACAATGTCGTTGCGCCCAACACGACTCGCGCCAATCATTCCGGCCCCGTCTGCAGGGAAGCCGCGGTAGGTTCGTACGATCGGTACCCCTTCAATTTTGTTGCGATTAATCCACCGGTCTGACGCGCGCTCAATACCCAATATTGGGCGGAGTATTTTTCCGTAGGCGATCAGTTGAGGTACCACCTCTCTTACGGTATTCACAGGGATGGCAAAGCCGATACCTGCGCTGGCACCACTAGGCGAATAAATAGCGGTGTTAACGCCAATAAGTTGCCCGAGGGAGTTTAGCAAAGGACCTCCGGAGTTTCCGGGGTTAATGGCAGCATCAGTTTGTATGACTCCCCTGATCTGACGTCCGCTGGGGGACTGAATTTCTCTACCCAAGGCGCTTACAACACCCACCGTCAAGGTGGTGTCGAGGCCAAAGGGATTGCCAATGGCAAGTACCTTCCGACCTACCGATAGCTCGGATGAATCTCCGAGTGGTAACTCAACAAGTCCCTCGGGGGGGGCCAGAAGTCTGAGGACAGCGAGATCGCGCTCAGGTGCCAAGCCCACAACCTGCGCTTCGAATTCGCGTTGGTCGCCCAAGGTCACGGTTAGCCGATTGGCCCTCGCGACGACATGGTAGTTGGTGACAATTAACCCGCTCTCGTCCCATACGAAACCTGAGCCGGCACCCTGAGGAATTTCCATGACGTTCAAACTGAACATTTGGCGTCTGAGTGCCGTTGACGTCACATACACAACTGAAGGACTTGCGTTGCTAAACACTTCGGTTGTATTGGCTTCGTCGTCAGTGGCAAAGCTCAAGTAGTCGACGCTGTTGGCTGTTTGAGGTGATAAAGCGAAGACCAACTGACTAATTATAAGAGTGAGTCCTGCAAAGGTCCTTGCTATGATCTCCCTGATCATAGGAGTTGAAGAGCCTCGATGCGCTTCTCCAATGGCGGGTGCGAAGAAAAGAGTTGACCGAATTTTGCGCCTCCGGATCTTATACCGAAGGCAGTCAATTCTCCCGGTAGATCTGATGGTGTGTTCATTTCGCTTTGAATTCGGCGCAATGCAGCGGTCATATGTGCTTTTCCAGCAAGATCAGCGCCTGCGGCATCGGCGCGGTATTCACGATAACGCGAGAACCACATTACGATCGTACTCGCGAGAATACTTAGTAAAATCTCGGCAACGATAGTACCTATCCAATAACCGAGCCCAAGTCCACGCTCATTTTTGAATATCACGCGGTCTACTGTGTGGCCAATTACCCTCGCAAAGAACATGACAAAGGTATTGACGACGCCTTGAATCAAACTCAGCGTAATCATGTCGCCATTGGCAACGTGGCCAATTTCATGAGCCATGACCGCTCTAATTTCCTCGGGTTTGAAGCGCCGGAGCATGCCGCTACTGACACCGACAAGCGCATTGTTTCGATTCCAGCCGGTTGCAAAGGCATTGGGCGCATCGGATGGAAAAATACCCACCTCAGGCATGCCAATACTTGCGCTTTCTGCCAGCTGCCGAACGGTTTGAATCAGCCATTCTTCGTCGCGGTTTGCGGGAGTCTCAATGATACGTATGCGTGTGCTTCGCTTTGCCATCCATTTTGAGATAAAGAGCGACAACAGAGCACCGCCCATACCAAACAGGGCGCAGAACACGAGGAGAGCGTTGAAGTCGAGCCCAATGCCGTTAGCCTCGAGGAAACTGTCAAACCCTAACAGACGCCAAACAGTGCCAACCACAATGACAACCGCGAGGTTGGTTAGCATAAAAAGTAGAATACGCATTAAGTATCTCCGAAAAAAATTGCCTACGAGTCATACGTGGAGACGTTAGACCGGATTTTCAACCTCGGGCTCCACACTGTCATTATCCGCCTCGTCAAATCTGGGTAATGGCACCTGGCTCACTTTCAGCTTGGGTAATCTCCCGTCCTCGAGCTGTATCTCAAGGAGTTCTGCCCGCAACCCGAAATCTTTCGAGCTCAGTTCGAACACCGTATTACTCGCCTCGTCACGATACTTGTACTGGGCAACGCGGGTGCGGTCTGACCCGTCGATCCATTCTTTACCTCGACCCCAGTAATGCCCATCTTGATTTTTGATAATGAAGTTTCGCTCCATAATCGATGTTTCCTTATTCGGTACTCGACAGTTAGTCGTTGAGCAGAATATCTTTGGCTTGATTTATCTTTGCAGCAAGAAAGTCATTACCGCCGCGATCGGGGTGAAGCTTTTGAATTAAACTTCGGTGTGCCGCGACAATTTCTTCCTCCGTTGCGCCCTCGGTTAGACCCAACGTCGCTAATGCCTCTGTTCTTGAGTTGTCGGCTTTTGCTTCACGTTGCGCCTCGCCTCGTTCTTCTTCTGCGTCATTTGCCTGCTGCGTTCGCTGATCAATGTAGGCCTGCAACAACTCGGCAGATTCTTCGTCTGCTGTTTGATAATGCTCTAGCAAGACCTTGAGTTCCTTTGTAGTTAGCTCAGAAAGCAACCAGCCTTTGTGCGGGCCTTCGATAACCTCCCCTTCAATTAGACCACTTGCATGATCCAAAGTGGCTGAAAGGTGATCGGTTTGAATTGCAGACTGACCCTGTTGAGCGCCCTGTTGCTGTCGCAGCTTGTTGAGGAACGGCAGGGCGCGTATGACCCACGGGAGAACCTGCCTCAGGAATACAAATGCACCCGTGATGGCGGCGCCAAGCCAGTGCATTCGACCTGTGGCTGTTAGAAAAATGACCATGACCACCGCCAAACCAATAAAAAACTTAACGTAGCCCGCGCGTTGCTTGTGTGGCGGCAGACTTCGAATCCGCCAGAGGTAGGATATGGCGATAGCGGAAAGAGCAATGGCAATGACGACTCGTATCACGATGATGTCCTTTTAAAACGGCATTATGCTCGTTGAGCGACTGAGGAAGCCTGTTAACCAGTCGCGCTACGAGGATAGCTTGTTCAGCAGCAGTTTATCACTTTCGTGTGGCGAACCTTGCAGTGCCTTACGACCACCTAATACGAACCGCACAGCCGATCTCAATAGCTCCCGCAACCGATCTCCACTCGCGTCATCGAGCTGTAAATGGGCACCGTTGGACAGCGCCGCCATGGAAGCGAAGCAGAGCGATGCCGTCGCGTCTCTACCTTCTTGAAAAAGAAGCAAGGGTCGTTTCGCTAGTCGGCACTGGACCGCGAGCGCGTTGAGGGTGTCAGAATTCTCCTCGCAGGCATCGCCTATGTAGACGATGGCTTTTATCGAACTACTGCCCTCGAATTCTGCCAGGGCGTGACGCAACATACGCTCTATCTGTGTAGCCCCTCCCTTACAATAAACAGCATTCAAGGCATCCAGAAGCGGACCTGGCTGGGTCATCCAGGGCGTGGCCTCGAATTCCATTAGACCTCGAAAGTAGCAAAGCTGCAGCGCGAAGGTGGTATCCTCGGTAGCGATATCAAACAGAGCCCGATGCATCGATCGTGCGACATGCCAGGTAGGTTCTCTTGAGGCGGTCGCATCTAGAGAAAAAATCAAACGATTTTGCGCATTCGCCGCGCGCTTGAGCGCACGTGCCTTACTTACGAAGGCCGACACGTTTCGAGATCGGTTTGCTATTTCCTTGGTGATGCTAGAGCCCTATCCTTTTAAGACGTTGGGCTGATAGTAGCGGACTAGCGCTCTTTGAGAAGCCCCTGAGCCTCGAGCTCCTTGAGATAGTGCTGACGCGTCTGCAACTCCACAATGGCTGATTGGACGTCGATCTCGCTTTTGAGGCGAGGCTCTGCCACAGCAATAGCGAGCAGTTTTCTGCTCGACAGATTGCTTGCTGGCGTTTTAGTCGATCTGTTGGGTATGGATACGGCAATTGGCATTCAAATTCTCCCTCGGCTTACCATCTGTCTCGGCCGATGCATTTTTTGTCTAGGCTATAGATATTAGACCCGTTTTATGACAAAAGTTCAGCGCTATACTCTGCGGTCATGAATTTCTTGTTTATGGGGTTTCGTAATGAACATACTGAATATTCGACGAAAACATGCATTACCCTCAGCTGAACAGGCTCTCCCTGGACGACAGCTTGCGATGCCGATTACTCATCATCACACCGTTCTTGGGACTTCGTTGATGGGACCCTTTCCTGAGCATTTGGAAACCGCGCAGTTTGGTCTCGGATGTTTTTGGGGTGCGGAACGCGTTTTCTGGAAGGTCTCGGGCGTTTACACCACAGCAGTCGGATACGCTGCTGGTTATACCCCTAACCCTACCTACCAAGAGGTATGTACTGGAAAAACGGGACACAATGAAGTCGTTTTCGTTGTTTTTAACCCTACGATTGTCAGTTACGCCGATCTACTAAGGGTGTTTTGGGAGAGCCATGACCCGACCCAGGGCATGCGCCAGGGCAATGACTGGGGGACACAATATCGATCCGGTATTTACACGTATTCAGACGCGCAAGCTGAGGCGGCACAAGTCAGTCGGGACGAGTATGATCATCGACTCAAAGCGGCTGGCTACAAAGGCATCACGACTGAGATTCAAGCGGCATCCGAGTTCTACTACGCCGAGGAGTATCACCAGCAATATTTGGATAAAAACCCGGCGGGTTATTGCGGTATTGGTGGCACGGGCGTTGCATGCGGTATCGGCACAGGTGTTACGGCCTAGGGCAGTACCGTGGCGGTCGAGACCTTGTCGGTTAGCTAAACCCACTCAACTTAGTAAAGATCACGAGCGAGCACGGCACAGACCGCCGTATCGACGCTCATGATGCGATTACCAAGGTGTGCGACTGTCGCACCCAGCGATCGCGCCAATTCGATTTCGTAGTCAATGAAACCACCCTCTGGCCCAACCAGTAGGCAGCGCTGTTTTTCATCTTCGGTTTGCAGACGATACTCACCACCGGGGTGCGCTATGACCAGGTCGCGCTCCGCTGCGATGCTCGACAGTGAGTCTTCTATAAACGGTTTGAAGCGCCGGTGTTCGGTAACGACGGGAAGTATCGTGTCACCCGCTCGCTCTAAACCTTGGATGAGCGCGGACTCTACCTTGCCTTTTTTTAGGAGAGGTGATTGCCAGAAGCTTTTCTCGACTCGGTAAGAGTGGATAAGATGAAGTTCATCGACGCCAAACTCGGCCACTGTCCGCAGTATTCGGCGAAGCATCTTTGGACGCGGTAAGGCCAGCACGAGTCGTGTTGGATGGCGCGTTGGCGGCGACTCGGTCAACGCTACATCGAGTTGGACTATTGCTGAATCAATGGCGGTAACGGTCCCGATGCCCTTATGGCCATTAATCAACCCAACTCGCAGCGATTGTCCCAATGCAGGTTGAATGACGTTTATGACGTGTTGCGCCCGATAGTCGTTTAGACGGACCGAATGCTCGTCAGTCCAATCGCTCTCTCGCAATAGGATAATATTCATGGCCGCCGGTTTACGCCGCCCAGAGGTCGTAATCGTCAGCATCAACAACGCGTCGACTGACGATGTCTCCGGGCTTCAAATTCGCGGTTTGGGCAATGTAGACCACACCATCGAGTCGCAACTGCTTAAGCGCGCGCTCTGAGTCAACGAGTGCCGTTGGCCAGCCCCAAGAGAGGAGGCCCACTTTTTGCGGATGTGACATGACGATCAGTCCCAAAAAAACAGGACGGGAAGTATCTCACAGCGTTAGGTTTCGTTCGCTACCGAAGGTACGGATCGGTAATTGTCCGCGCAATCGCTTGAGTAAATCCTCTGCCTCATCTTTATTGAGGAATTCCCCCAAACTGGTTCTTGTTTCTTTATTGTGAAGCCATAGCGCTGGCCCTTCCCACTGGTGTTTCGCTGTAATGACATTCAACGCAGTGTCATCACGTTCCCAAAGCCAGGTTTTCTTTGGCAAAAAATAGCCTTTCTCAATCTTGACGCTACTGTCGGAAACGGTCACTACCTGTCGGTACTCAAGGTTCCAGTTGACGTAATACAGCGCAGCTGAAAGTGCGATGAGCTCGGCACCCGCAAACGGGAGTATCGGCCACGCTCCAAGAAGCGTGAAACCAATCGCTGCACCGAGTGATGGAATGGATATGGCAATCAGTACGTAGAGATTGGCACGCCAAGTTGAGCTTTTGTTCGGCTTTACCACAATGACTCTGGCGTCGCTCTCTGTAAATTCGTCAATCACTTCGCTTCCTTGCGGTGCGGAATCACCTGGCTCTAAATTCCAAACGGTATCGGGGAAAAGGCCGAAAGCCAATTGCCTGTTGAGGGCGCGCACAACTTGAGTCGTGTGGAATGAAGTAGCAGGCGATCGGAGGCCTCCAACGCTTCGGGATGGGCGTACATATCGCAGCCAATAATCGGATGTCCCAGAGACTGCATGTGGATGCGCAACTGATGCGAGCGGCCTGTTACAGGTTTTAATTTGACCAAGCTTCGGTTGGTAGCCCGCTTCAGTACCTTAAAGTAGGTTAACGCGTGCTTGCCGCGTTTCTCACAGATTATTTGTTTGGGTCGGTTGGGCCAGTCGGTTGCGATGGGCAGTTCGATTGAGCCCTTGTCCTCTGCTACCTCTCCCCACACAATCGCGGTATACACTTTTTCGATCTGGCGCCTCTGGAATTGCCGAGCCAGCTCGGAGAGGCTTTCGCGGCGTTTTGGGACCACCATGAGGCCCGAGGTATCCAAGTCTAGACGGTGAACAGCCTGTGCACCGGGGTATCGGAGTTGTAGTCGTTTGATCAAACTGTCGTGATTGAGTGGGTGTCTGCCGGGGACACTTAGTAAATGATGCGGCTTGTCGACCAGCAGTAGGTCAGTGTCTTCATAAATGAGATGGATTGGTGCTTGGCTGTGTGGAACGAGATAGGGCGGTAACTCGTCGATTGAATCGTTTGTCTGAGCTGATTTACTCACTCGGAGGCCAGGGCGGTCAGTGCCTCTGCGTAGCGTTTGACGCTCTCCGCAAAGCCAAACCGCAGTGCATCCACTGTCAGCGCATGTCCAATGGACACCTCAAGCAAATGCGGGATGTTGAATTTGGGGAGGTTCACTAAATTCAAGTCATGCCCGGCGTTTACGCCCAAGCCTGCGGCGTGTGCAGCCGCTGCAGACTGAGAGAACCGATCGAGTACCCGGGCGTAATCGCCTGCGGCAAACGCCACTGCATAGGATTCGGTGTATAGCTCGACACGGTGGGCGCCGATCGCTGCTGCCAAGGCCATGTCTTCCGGCTCCGGATCCATGAACAAACTTACCCGGCAGCCCCAGTCTTTTAGCTGAGCGATAATAGGTGCCAGTCGATCACCGTCTTTGCGCAAGTCGAAGCCATGATCTGAGGTCAGTTGGGCATTACCATCAGGCACTAGAGTCGCCTGTGCTGGACGCGTCGCATCAATCAAAGCCATAAAGCCTGGGTAGTCAGAGATGCCCGCTCGATCGCTGGCTATAGGATCAGCAAATGGGTTGCCCTCAATATTGAACTCGACATCGATAGATTGCGCTAAAGCAAGGCAATCACTGACACGGATATGTCGCTGATCGGGCCTCGGATGCACTGTAATACCACCTGCGCCTGCTGCAATAGCGACGGCGGCAAATTCGACAGGTGAAGGGGAGGTCGTGTCGCGCGAGTTTCGAATGAGTGCGATTTTATTAAGATTAACGCTTAGAACCGTCATGGTGATACGCGCGTCACCCTCAGTAACATTATTGGATCCAGTGGTACGTTCTGCAATGGCATCTGGCCTTCGTCTGTCTTACCCACAGCGTTACCTGTGGGCGTGGAAGCCATGAAATCGACGATGCGCATACCCGTAATCACCTCACCAAAGACCGTGTATCCTGGTTTGAAAGGTGTCCAGTCGAGTCGAGGATTATTCCTTTGATTGATGAAAAACTGACTGCCAGCTGAATCCGGGTCGCTGGTGCGCGCCATAGCCAATGTGCCGCGATCGTTGTGCACCCGGTTTTTCGACTCATTGATGACTTTGCGCTCGGTTTTCTTCTGTTTTAGATCAACATCAAAACCACCGCCTTGAACCATGAAGTTGTCAATTACCCGATGAAAGATCGTGTTTTCATAGAAGCCTTCATCGACATGAGCAAGAAAGTTTTCGACTGTTTTTGGGGCTTTATCAGCAAAGAGCACAACGGTGATAGTGCCCTCACTGGTTTCAAGCTTAACAATAGGATTCTCTGCTAGCGCTGATGAGCTAACAACAATCAGGGTGAGGCTCAGCAAGTACTTTACGAGCGTATTGAGATAGGTCACTTCGGTATCCTTTAACAGTTATCGCCAGCCGTCATTGCGTCGGCGCTTGATAGTGAGTCGAGGGATGAGTAATGCGACGGCAATCCCTGCCAGCAGGGACAGCACGCCCTCAAGCCGTTGTTTGTTTGCGACGCGATCCTCTAGACGAGCATTTTCAAGTTTGAGCAGGTCGTTGCGCGCGCTGGCATCCTCCAATTTACCGGTCAACTGCTTGGTCAATTGGTCAAGCTGAATCGCATTTGCCGAGATTCGTTTGATCTCGGCGAGCTCAGCACGTGTTTCCGCGAGTGCTACAGCGGTTGAGCTCATATCAGAGTCGCTGGAGCTTAATTGCTCCATGGCCTCATCGAGGTTTTGCTGGATCGTCGCTACCCGTTCCTGACTCGCCGCCAGTTCAGCCTCTACTGCATTGAGCTGATTTGCGCGAGGTATATCTTTTTGCAGGTACTGCGCCCTCAGATAGCCGCGTGTACCACCCCTGGTTTCAACCTCGGCCCAAACGCCATCCTCAGTGGTCCCGAAGAAGTTCACCTCAGTGCCCGAGGGGAGGCCTTTATTGATGATTCGATAGTCGCCTCCAGGGCCTGTTCGGATTGGCGTAAAAATCAGATCCGTGACGTAGCGGGTCTCTCTCTCTCTGGGTACGTCGCTGGCTTCCTGCGCCAGTCCGCTTCCAGACGTCAGTATTGCCAAGCTACTGAGTAGAGTTATTCCAAAAATTCGCATAGGTTGATCGCCCCCAAAGACCCTAAAAGGTTTTTGTTGTGTCGTTATCGTCGGCGCTGTCGGCTTCACTCAAGTAGGGTCCCATGATAATGCCAATCACTATTGCCCAAAGCACGGTGAACAGTACAGCAGACCAGAGTTTGTATGTTACCCATGTATCGATGGAGAAGTTATAGGCCACATATAGGTTCAGGGCACCTACCATAAAAAAGTAAAAGGTTGATGCAATGGTCACGCGGTTCCATACCCGTTTTGGCATCTCTATATCGTTGGGCACTATCGCTTGAAAAAGACTTTTTCCGCGTACTACATGCCATACCACACAAACGCTTGCCAGTACCCAGTTAAACACGGTGGGTTTCCAGAAAATAAACACGGGATCCCGCAGTAAGACTGTCGCTCCGCCGAAAAGGATAACAGCGCCGGCAACACCCAGTAGTCGCTTCTCAACAGAACCCCACACCAGCTTGACGACCAGAACCTGCACCACTGTCGCAAGGATCAAGGCGATGGTGGCAGTGTAGATGCCATCAAAGGTGTACTCCGAGCTGCCAAGTCTCAGCGTCGTACCTGACATTTGATGGACGATGAAAAAAATGATCAGCGGTAAGAATTCTAGGAGTTGCTTCATGTTGGCTCTGGTACGATAGGACTCTGTATTCATTACGAGCCGCTCAGGCTGCAAGTGTAGTAATTGTGATCGTCGACTTCCACACTCATTCTCTCGCATCCGATGGCGCCTTGGCGCCACTGGAGCTATTGCGGCGTGCGAAGGCGGCTGGCGTGCATCAATTTGCACTGACTGATCACGACACTATGGCGGGGTACCTGTCGGTCAGGCACACGAATGAAGCCAGCGAGGTGGGGCTCATTTCGGGAGTCGAATTGTCCTGTCGGTGGGCATCCACGACGTTGCATGTTGTGGGGCTGAATTTTGATGCCGATGCACCGCAAATGATCACCATGGTCGAACAATTAACGCAGGCACGCGAGGAGAGAGCCGAAAAAATTTCAAAACGTCTTGCGGGTTTGGGTATTGATGGTGCATTGAAAGGTGCCAAAAAGATTGCAAATGAGAGTCAAATTGGGCGGCCGCATTTCGCCACCTGGATGGCGGAGGCGGGCGCTGTGGACTCGGCTACCGAGGCTTTCGATAAGTATCTGGGCGCTGGAAAAATAGGGGATGTCAAAATGTTCTGGCCACCCTTGTGTGACGTTGTTCAGGCGATCAGCCAAGCAGGTGGTGTGGCAATTCTCGCTCATCCTCTGAAATATCGACTGACGGGCATGAAGCTTCGCGCGCTGATCAGCGATTTCAAAGCGGCGGGTGGGGGTGCAATCGAGGTGTTGAACGGTCGTCAGCCCGAGACCGATCTAAAACGCTTAAGTCAGTTAGCTGAAGGTAGCGGGTTGATGTGCTCTGTCGGCTCCGATTTTCATCGGGATTTCGAGTATGGCCCGAAGCTTGGTATCGATGTCGAACGCCTACCCGACGGCCTTTATGTCTGGCATGCAATGGAGGTCGCGGCATGAGCCAGTTTTTCTCTATACACCCCGAGACGCCACAGGGGCGATTAATCAATCAAGCAGTCGAGATTCTCCAGTCTGGCGGCGTTATTGCTTACCCAACCGATTCTGCTTATGCCCTTGGCTGCCGGCTCGATAACAAGTCGGGTGCTGAGCGTATAAAGCAGATTCGCAAGTTGGAAGATGACCACAACTTCACGCTGGTGTGTCAGGACCTATCGGAGCTGTCGCGTTACGCGCGGGTCGATAATGCGGCGTATCGGCAAATCAAGCATTCAACGCCCGGGCCTTACACATTTATTTTCGAAGCCAGCAAAGAGGTGCCGCGCCGTCTAATGAATCCGAAGCGCAAAACCATTGGTCTACGCGTTCCGGACAATGCTATCGCTCAAGCTCTGCTGCAGGATCTGGGCGAGCCCCTCATGTCAGTGACTCTTTTACTGCCTGGAGATGACTATCCGCTAAGCGATCCGTACGATATACGCATGACGCTCGAGCGGGACGTTGATTTGGTGATTGACGGGGGTTACTGCGGTTTAGACCCAACGTCGGTGATCGATATGAGTGGCGACGAAACACAAGTTCTAAGACAGGGCTTGGGTGATACGACAGACTTTCCTTAGGTTCTCGGATTGACGTGACAGATACGGACGACAACATGACTCAGGGCCCGGTTGATTCCCAACAAGGTTCAGAATTCAGCGCGAATGAAGCCACGCCTGAGGCTTTACTGCGCGTCTCCTCGGCTGTTGAAAAGCGGATGGGTCAGCCGCAGCAGGGTGAAATGCCGTTTGCCGTGGTGCAAGGTGAGGCGCTCACCGAGTTACCAAAGGACTTGTACATTCCGCCTCGGGCGCTTGAAGTCTTCCTTGAGGCCTTTGAGGGCCCACTCGATTTACTGCTTTACCTGATACGGCGGCAGAACCTCGATATTTTGGATATCGATGTTGCGGTCATTACCGAGCAGTACATGCAATATGTCGAACTGATGGATGCCATGCAGTTTGAACTGGCAGCAGAATATCTCCTGATGGCTGCCATGCTCGCTGAGATCAAGTCACGGATGCTCTTACCCCGCTCCAATGAGGCGGATGATGAAGAGGAAGATCCGCGTGCCGGCCTGGTGCGTCGACTGCAGGAATACGAGCGCTTTAAAAAGGCGGCAGAAGACATGGCGACGCTACCGCGCGTTGAACGAGATACCTGGGTCGGATCGGCTGAGCCCCCCGTAATGGAGCGTACAAAGCCGTTGCCCGAGGTAAATCTGCAGGACCTGGTTATTGCGTTTTCAGAGGTCCTGAAGCGTGCGGATCTCTACGAGAGCCATCAGATTAGACGCGAATCTTTGTCAACGCGTGAGCGCATGGCAGATGTATTGCAGGCGCTTCAGGAGCAAGAATTCTGTTCCTTTGACTCACTGTTCAAAGTCGAAGAAGGCAGGCTAGGTGTGGTAGTTACTTTCCTGGCCATATTGGAATTAATTAAAGAATCTTTGGTGGATATTGTGCAATCAGACGAGTTTGCACCCATCCACATCAAGGCGAGGAGCGAGTAAAGCGGCCTATGGGTGATCACGATTTGGTTGGAATTGTCGAAGGCGCGCTGCTGGCGGCCGGAGAGCCTTTGACTAAGAAGCAATTGGCGCAGCTTTTTGATGAGCTAGATCGACCGTCGACTGCGGATATCACGGCAGCCCTTACTGAAGTGGCGGAGCGATGTGATGGGCGTGGCTTTGAACTGGCTGAGGTGGCCAGTGGTTTCCGTTTTCAGGTTCGACAAAACCTGTCGCCATGGGTCAGCAAGCTGTGGGTAGAGCGTCCTGTTCGTTATTCGCGCGCTTTGCTCGAGACGCTGTCGTTGATTGCTTACCGTCAGCCAATCACACGGGGTGAAATCGAGGACATTCGTGGTGTTGCGGTATCAAGCAATATCATGAAGAGCCTGCTTGAGCGCGACTGGGTAAAAGTGGTGGGACACCGGGACGTGCCGGGTAAACCCGCGATGTATGCCACAACACGAGAGTTTTTGGATTACTTCAATCTAAAGTCACTGGACCAGTTGCCGCCTCTTGCAGATGTAAAAGACCTCGAAACTATGACAAGTGCGCTGCCTCTTGACGAGTTTCATGACTCGCGTGGCGAGGAGAATGAGCCCGAGGGCTCTGAATCTCAGGGTATTGCAGTCGATTCTGTGCAGGACGAAGAGGCCGTTGATACAGAGTGAGCAAGTCAGACATACAGACCGAAAAATTGATCGTGGGTGACGTGGTGGTCAAGCCTGATGGAGAGAAACTTCAGAAGGTGCTCGCGCGAATCGGTCTTGGATCACGGCGAAAACTCGAGGAGAGCATTCAGGCGGGCGACATTACGGTGAACGGCAAGACCGCAAAGCTGGGTGATCGGGTCGTCGCTGGCGACAAGATTAAGTTCAAGGGGCGCCCCGTCGCTAATGATCAGCTCGTGGAAAACCGAATTTTGCTGTACCACAAACCGGTTGGAGAGGTCTGCTCGCGTAAGGATCCCGAGGGACGGGCGACGGTCTTCGGCGGTTTGCCTCGCCTAAAATCCGGGCGTTGGGTGTCTGTGGGGCGTCTCGACTACAACACGTCGGGGCTACTGCTGATGACAACCGATGGTGAACTCGCCAATGCACTGATGCATCCGTCGACTCGTGTCGAGCGAGAGTACCTTGTTCGTGTCATGGGACGTGTTGATGAGGCGATGCTGGATCGCTTGAAGTCCGGCGTTGAGTTAGATGACGGTCAGGCGCGTTTTTCTGATATTCAAGAGGGTGGCAGTGATAGTGAGGGCATTAACCGCTTCTTTTACGTTGTATTATCGGAGGGACGCAATCGCGAAGTACGTCGTCTCTGGGAGTCGCAGGGGATGACCGTATCTCGGCTTAAGCGTGTTCGTTACGGCGATGTGTTCATTCCCTCGAAGCTCAAAAAAGGACAGTGGATGGAGCTGAAGCAGTGCGATGCTGATGTGGTTTACACCATGGCCCACATGAAGCCCAAGCCCATCTACCAACCCTCAAAGAGGTCGGCAGACAAGCGAGAACGTCGGGCTAAGAAAAGTGGTAAACACATCCCTAAGCGAAATAAGAAAGAACGTGAGTCCCAATAAAATTGCGCAAAGGGCGAGTGCTGCCGGGCGTGCTACTCGCGAGCGGGCGCTATTGATGGTTAGCGCATTCTAACCTCTATCAAACCCTCATATTCACCAGAGGCTATTGGGTTATCAGAGGCTACTGAGCACTCAGTGCTTCCCCGTTGAGCTGCGCACTCGCATCACTCATGAGATACACCCACTCATGGATAATATCTTCCGGACTAGGGTTGGTTGTGGGCGGTTCAGCGGGATAAGCAGAGCGTCGCATGGCAGTATTAACGGCGCCGGGGTTAAGGCTGTTAACACGAATTGTTGACGTGGCGCCAAGCTCATCGGCAAGTACTTGCATCAAGCCTTCCGTTGCGAATTTCGATACGGCGTAGCTGCCCCAGTACGCGCGTCCGGTTCTACCGACTCCTGAGCTGGTGAAAACAATTGAGGCTGATGGGGCACGATCGAGTAATGGTAGCAAGGTCTGTGTGAGCATGAAGCCTGCGTTGACGTTCACCTGCATCACGTCGTGCCATGTGGCTGCTCGCGTCTGGGCAATGGGTTTTCGGTCGCCAAGCAAACTGGCGTTATGCAGCAAACCATCCAATTTGGGTAATGCCTCGCCCAGCGAGCCAGCGAGCCTGACAAAATCGTCGTGGGCCGCTTTGGCTAGGTCCATGGGTAGCAGAGCGGGCTCAGGTGCACCCAATGCCACGATCTCGTCGTAGAGGGCTTCCAGACGTTCCTCGTTGCGACTGAGGAGCAGCACTTCCGCACCGCAGCCCGCATAGGCGAGGCTGGCGGCACGGCCTATACCCTCTGATGCACCGGTGACCAAAATGGTTTTTCCCGATAACTGGGTTTGCGTGGGAGACCATTCACTGGGAGCGATCGGCATTACAGTTGACTCCTTATCCAATGACAGAGCGCTTGTGGCGAATCGACACAGAGGTCTGCACCCCACTGCTCTGGATTATCGTGATCTTCGATATAGCCGTATTTCACCGCGACGGTGAAGCACCCTGCAGCATTTCCTGATTCGATATCCCGAATATGATCGCCAATGTAGACCATTGCCTCGGGTGACACATTCAGCTCGGATGCAGCGAGTAGGACCGGTTCTGGGTGGGGCTTGGCGTGGGTGACATCGCAGGGCGTAACCAGAACGCCTGCCGAGGGCTCGAACGGCATTTCATTCATTAGCGGCTCGGCAAAGCGGCGATATTTGTTTGTCACCACGCCCCATTGTTTACCCGCGCTATGAGCCGCATGTAAAGCCTCGACCAACCCATCGTAGGGCTGGGCGGTTGACCCCAGTAGTTCCTCGTACCAGTCGAGGTATTGCTGGCGATACAGCTCCCATCGAGGATCGCCTTCCTCGACACCTGTCGCTTCCGTGACTAGACGCCCTGAGCCGTGGGAGATTAATTTCCGAGCAGCATCGAAGGACTTCTCGCCACCCCCGAGCTCGACGCAGAGCTTCTGGTAGGCCATGATGAGCTCGCTGGCTGTATCGACAAGTGTCCCATCAAGATCGAAAACGAAGGCGTCGAAGACGCGCTGACTCACGCGGGCTTGCTCGCTCGGATCATGTAATTCACGGACACATCACCCTCGACAAGTCGGTAATGCTTGGTAATGGGGTTGTAGGTCAACCCAATCATCGCCTCAACGGTTAGATCAGCAGCTCGCGCCCAACGTGCGAGCTCCGATGGTTTAATGAACTTCTCGTATTCATGGGTGCCTTTGGGAAGCAAATTGAGCACGTACTCCGCTCCCACAATGGCAAAAAGCCACGCCTTTGGGTTGCGATTGATGGTTGAAAAGTACAGATCGGCACCGGGCTTGGCCATATCAGCACAGGCTTGAATGACTTTTGACGGATCAGGTACGTGCTCGAGCATTTCAAGGCAGGTCACTACGTCATAGGTAGCAGGGTTTTCCTCGGCAATCGTTTCAGCTGTGGTTTGGCGGTACTCAATGTCGAGCTTTGACTCGAGCAAATGAATCTTTGCTACAGAAAGTGGTGCCTCGCCCATATCAATGCCAGTAACGGTTGCACCGCGATGGGCCATGGCCTCGCTTAGTAATCCGCCACCACAGCCTACATCGATCAATTTTTTATCTCGCACTTCGCTGAATTGGTCAATCCAACTGGCTCGCAGCGGGTTGATGTCATGCAGTGGTTTGAATTCGCTATTTTCATCCCACCATCGAGACGCCAGCGCCTCAAATTTTGCGATTTCATCGGGGTCTACATTGCTGTACGTCGTCATTTACTCATCTCAATCAGGCGGCTGCCTAGATATACGTCGGGAACTCGGGGAGAGTTTAGTGCGCCAGCCGGCGGCTTTGTGCCTCAATGCGTCGCTGTCTAGGCTTTGCAACTGTCCGTTTTTCACAGCGTTTTTGCCAGCGATCCAACTATGAGTTACCCCGATCCCAGGGCCACCGTAGACAACATTGGATTCAATCTGGTGGTGGGGCGCCGTATACATGCCACTCATGTCGATGGCAATTAGGTCAGCAGACTTGCCTGCCTCGAGACTACCGGTGACATGGTCCAGCCCGAGGGCGCGCGCGCCGTCAAGAGTGGCCATTCGGATAGCCTCGCTGGCCGAGAGTGCTGTCGGCTCGCCGCTTTCTAATTTCGCCAGCAAAGCCGCTGACTGCATCTCTGCAAGGCCATTCAGTCGATTATTGCTGGCCGCGCCATCAGTGCCCAGCGCGATGTTGATGCCTGCATCTCGCAGCTTTGAGACGGGGCAAGCGCCCGACGCGAGTCTCATGTTGGAGCGCGGGCAGTGCACGACATGTGCACCATGGGCCGCCACGGTCTCGATATCCTGCGATCCTAGAGCCGTCATATGGACACACTGTGTTCGCGGCCCCAGCAAACCAATTCGCGCTGATGAATCGATGGGACGTTCGCCAGTCGCTTCAACATGCGCTAACACCTCTGCGGTTGTCGCGTGGAGGTTGATTTGAATAGGAGCATCAAGCTCGTTCGCTAGCATGGCCGTTCGGGAGAGGAGCGACTCATCGACGGTATAGGTCGAGTGAGGGCCAAGACCAAAACCAACGTCCACGAGCTCGTCACTTCTAAAATAATCCCGCAGCGCCAACCCTTTTTCGAAATACTCCTCAGCACTTTTTGCCCAGGCGGTCTCGGTATCCATGACCGGAAAAACCAGTTGGGTTCGCATACCAGCAGCGCGCAAACTTTGGGCCGCGATATCAGGGAAGAAATACATGTCACTGGTAGTTGTAATGCCGCTAAGTAGCATCTCGGCCGCCGCAATTTCAGTGCCGTCTCGTACAAATTCTGGAGACATCCAGCGGGCTTCTAACGGCGAGATTTTATCGTTCAGCCAAGATGTAAGAGACATGTCACCGGTATAGCCTCTTAACAATGTCATGCCAGCATGGCCGCGCGCGTTTACAAGGCCTGGCATGAGCACATGGCCAGGAAGTTCGAGATGATCTATATCGCTCAATGCGCGGGCTCGCGCATGAGGCATTAATGCAGCGATCAGCCCCTGCCTCACAACAATACTGTGAGATATTAGAACATTTTCAGGTCCCGAAATCGGGATGATTGCGTCTGCGTGAACCGCAAAATTAGCTGATGTCATAAATCGTAGATTTCCGCTTTTCTGCACTGCTAAAAGTAGCCTTAAAAGGCTGAATTTGATAGTCTTTACACCTTACCAACTGCAGGGTTTTGGCGGCATGCCCGCCGATAAAAAAAGATCACTCGATGTCAGATCAGCAGCAAAATTTAGCGCAAGAAGTACTCCCCATTAATATCGAGGACGAACTCAAGCAATCCTACATGGATTATGCGATGAGCGTCATTGTCGGGCGCGCATTGCCTGATGTCCGAGATGGTTTGAAACCCGTGCACCGGCGTGTCTTGTTCGCTATGAACGAACTGAATAACGACTGGAACAAGGCGTATAAAAAGTCCGCTCGCGTCGTTGGTGACGTGATTGGTAAATATCACCCGCATGGTGATTCCGCCGTTTACGACACAATCGTTCGTATGGCGCAAACATTCTCCCTTCGCTATCCGCTTGTGGACGGGCAGGGTAATTTTGGCTCCATCGATGGCGACTCGGCCGCGGCGATGCGGTACACAGAGATCAGGATGACCAAGTTGGCGCACTCGCTGCTGGCTGATCTCGAAAAAGAAACTGTTGATTTTGCTGAAAATTATGATGGTACTGAGCACATACCCGTCGTTCTGCCAACGCGGGTTCCGAATCTCCT
The DNA here is from genome assembly GCA_913031575.1 of uncultured Halieaceae bacterium. GTDB lineage: Bacteria > Pseudomonadota > Gammaproteobacteria > Pseudomonadales > Halieaceae > Luminiphilus. Next base: position 36,032 of record CAJWEV010000006.1, read on the forward strand.
AGTCAACGGCTCCGCGGGTATCGCTGTGGGTATGGCGACTAATATTCCTCCTCACAACATGCGCGAGGTCATCGCTGGCTGCTTGGCCTTGCTCGACAACCCTGAGGTCGGTATCGACGAACTAATTCGTTACATTCCTGGGCCGGATTTCCCTACGGGGGCCATTATCACGGGCCGAGCGGGGATTATTCAGGCGTACCGCACGGGTCGGGGCCGTATTTACGTCCGAGCAAAAGCAGAAGTGGTAACTGATGAGTCCAAGGGCAAGGACACGATCATCATTCATGAGATCCCTTATCAGCTGAATAAGGCTCGGTTGCTCGAGCGTATTGCCGAGCTGGTCAAAGAGAAGAAAATTGAGGGTATTACCGAGCTTCGCGACGAGTCCGACAAAGACGGGCTGCGGGTGGTTATCGAGTTGCGCCGAGGGGAAGTCGGCGACGTTGTATTGAATAACCTCTACGCGCAGACACAGTTGCAGTCGGTTGTTGGCATCAACATGGTGGCTTTGGTTGACGGACAACCCAAAGTGCTTAATCTCAAGGAGATCATTGAGGCCTTTATTCGTCACCGACGCGAGGTTGTCACACGCCGGACGCTGTTCCTGCTCCGCAAGGCGCGAGAACGAGGGCATGTGCTCGAAGGCTTAGCCGTGGCGCTTGCGAATATCGATGAAATCATTGAGTTGATCAAAACATCGCCGACCGCGGCCGACGCGCGCGACCGATTGGTGGCCGCTGCCTGGTTGCCTGGCGATGTCAGCGCCATGCTTGAGCGTACTGGTGACTCGGCTTGCAGGCCTGACGACCTTGAGGGTGACTACGGACTGATCGACGGCAAATATCAACTTTCGCCCGCACAGGCACAGGCCATTCTTGAGTTGCGACTCAATCGACTCACTGGTCTTGAGCACGAGAAATTACTCCAAGAGTACGCTGACAAGGTTGCCGAAATTGCAGACCTTCTCGAGATCCTTGGTGATCCAGACCGATTGAGGAGCGTCATTCGAGAGGAGCTAGAGGAGATCGTAGAGGATTTTGGTGATGATCGACTCACCGAGATCACGGATTCTGCGCACGATCTGACCGTTGAAGACTTGATTACCGAGGAAGATCGGGTGGTCACAATCTCGCACCAGGGATACGCCAAGACGCAGTCGCTCACTGACTACCAGGCGCAGCGGCGTGGCGGTACCGGTCGCAGTGCCACTGCGGTGAAAGATGAGGACTTTGTCGAGCACTTGTTAATTGCGAGTACTCACGCGACGGTTCTTTGTTTCTCCAACCTCGGCAAGGTGTATTGGTTAAAAGTGTTCCATATCCCACTGGCCAGTCGAAACTCACGAGGTCGCCCCATAGTGAACTTACTGCCGCTCGACGAGGAAGAACGCATCACGTCGATTTTACCGATCGACGGGTACGACGAAAATCAGTTCATCTTTATGGCAACGGCGAACGGCACCGTTAAGAAAACGGCGGCCACCCAGTTCTCCCGTCAGCGAAGCGTTGGCTTGCGAGCGATCGAGCTGGAAGAAGATGACGTGCTGGTCGGCACGGCCATTACGGACGGCAACAGCGACATCATGCTGTTTTCGACCGAAGGTAAGGCTACGCGCTTCAATGAAGGTCAGGTTAGGGCCATGGGACGTACCGCGAGAGGTGTTCGGGGAATCAACCTTGCCTCTGGTCATAAACTTATTTCGCTAATTGTGCCTAGAGAGGGCGGTCTTATTCTGACTGTCACAGAAAATGGTTACGGTAAGCGTACCGAAAACGCGGAGTTCCCCGCGAAGGGCCGGGGCGGCAAGGGCGTTATCGCCATGTCCACGTCAGAGCGTAACGGCTCGCTTGTGGGCGCAGTCCAAGTATGGGACAGCGACGAAATGATGCTAATTTCCAATCAGGGAACTGCCGTTCGGACACGCGTTGATGAAGTGAGTCTACTAGGGCGAAACACGCAGGGTGTCAGAGTCATCCGAACCCGAGATGGTGAAGCGCTGGTGAGTGTGAGCCGAATCGCAGAGGATGATGACGCAGCAGAACCTGCTCAACCCGTCATTACAGACGAAGACTCGGATAGCGGCAGCAACGAGACTGAAGAGTGACCAGAGCCCATAATTTTTGCGCGGGGCCTGCGGCGCTTCCCGCCGAGGTACTTCAGCGCGTCCAAAGCGAGCTGCTTGATTGGCAGGGCGTCGGTGCGTCTATCATGGAGTTGAGCCATCGAAGCCCCGAGTTTGTCGATGTTGCTGAGCGCGCGGAGCAGTCGCTGCGCCGATTGCTCGGCATTGGCGGGGACTATGCAGTACTTTTTCAACAGGGAGGTGCATCACAGCAGTTTGCGTCCGCCCCACTAAACCTTTCGCGCGCCGATGATACGGTGGATCAGGTCATCACAGGACAGTGGTCAAAGAAAGCGCTGGCTGAGGGCAAACGCCTCGTCAACGTGAATGTCGCCTCAACATCTGAAGATTCTAACTTTTCGACCATACAATGCGAATCTGAATGGGATTTGACTGAAGGTGCGGCTTACCTTCATTACTGCTCCAACGAAACCATCGGCGGACTCGAGTTCGATTTCGTACCAGGCACCCCCGCGCCGGTTGTCGCTGATATGTCATCGACCATTCTGTCGAGACCCATCGACGTGGATCATTTTGGGGTAATTTATGCGGGTGCTCAAAAGAACATCGGTCCAGCAGGCTTGTGTCTGGTCATCGTAAAGCGAGATTTACTAGATCGCGCGCGGGCAGATATTCCTGCCATGCTGAGCTGGAAGACAGCGGCGGATAATGACTCGATGTACAACACGCCTCCGACCTTTGCGCTGTACCTATCAGGGCTCGTGTTCGAGTGGATAGAAGCCAAAGGCGGTCTTATGGCAATGCAGGCGCTGAATGAAAAAAAGGCGTCAACGCTTTATTCCACTATTGATGACAGCAGTTTTTATAAGAATCCGGTGGACCTTCGATATCGTTCATTAATGAATGTGCCTTTTACGCTGGCTGATGCATCACTCGATAAGCGGTTCCTGAAGGAGGCAGAGGCTGAGCAGCTGCTTAACTTAAAGGGGCATCGCTCGGTAGGTGGTATGCGAGCCAGCATCTACAACGCGGTCGAGCAATCGTCCGTTGATGCTTTGTGCGATTTCATGCATCGTTTCGAAACAAAGTACGGATAGAGACGATAGATCATGGCGTCTGATGATCAATTAGCCGAAATTCGAGCGGACATCGATTCCATCGATAAACAGTTGCTCGAGTTGATTAACGCGCGGGCTGAGTGCGCGCGTCGTATCGCCGAAATTAAGCTGGCCACCAGCCAAGATGGGGATGCGCTGTTCTACCGTCCCGAGCGGGAGGCGCAGATTTTACGTGCAATCCAAGAGCGTAACCCGGGGCCTTTACCCCCTGATCAGGCAGCGCGTATTTTTCGTGAGATTATGTCCAGCTGTCTGGCTTTAGAGCGCCCCTTAACTGTTGGGTTTCTGGGTCCCGTGGGCACCTATTCTCAGGCCGCCGCTCTAAAACACTTCGGGCAGTCCGCTATTCTTGAAACCCAGCCCACCATCAGAGATGTCTTTCGATTGGCAGAAGATCGTGCTTGCGATATGGCTGTGGTGCCGGTCGAGAACTCAACCGAGGGCATGGTGGGCCAGACCCTCGATTGCTTCCTGGAGTCACCGCTTCAAATTATCGGTGAGGTTGAGCTGCCCGTCGTCCACCACCTGATCGCGAGCGCCGCTCAGGCATTTTCTGACGTATCTGTTGTTTGTGGACATGAGCAGGCGCTTGGCCAGTGCCGTGATTGGCTGGATGCCAATTTGCCCGGTGTTCCCCGAGATGTCTGCCGCAGTAACGGTGAGGCCGCACAACGCGCGCAGAGTGAGCCTGGTGTTGCGGCGATAGCTGGCGACCTAGCCGTAGAAACCTACCAGCTAGTGAAGCTTGCAGAGGCGATTCAAGACATTGCGCACAATACAACCCGCTTTTTTGTTATCGGTCGTGAGACCGTGCCCTCGAGTGGCGCTGACAAAACATCAATTCTGATTGCTAGTAGGAACCGGCCTGGCGCACTTTTAAACTTGTTACGGCCCTTCGAGGAGCGTGGAATCAGTTTGACCCGTATTGATTCCCGACCCTCGAAAACCGAGAAGTGGACGTACATGTTCTTTATTGAGTTTGAAGGGCACCTGTCTGACGATGTTGTCCGCGAGGTAATGGCAGCACTAGAAGAAAACTCTATTCTGCTGAAGCCATTGGGTTCTTATCCTAAAGCGCCCATCTGATGACACAATTTCAATCTCGCACCGTTGCGTTAATCGGGCTAGGCCTCATCTCGGGCTCGCTCGCTCTCGCTCTGAGAGCGAGTTCCTGGAATGGGACTTTGACGGCGTGGGGCCCCAGAGAGGCCAGTCTGAAGCGTGGGCTGGAGCTGGGAGTAATCGATCACTATTCGCTGGAGCTGTCTGAGGTTCTCGCTGCTGCCGACATGGTTGTCGTGGGAGCGCCGCCTGCCGCAACGGGAGAGATATTAAAATCTGTCGTAGGTGAGTTGAGCCGGTTGAATCGCTCCCCCGTGGTTACCGACCTCGCTAGCATAAAGGCCCACGTGATTGACTCCATGGCATCGGACTATGCGAATTTTGTTCCGGGTCACCCCATTGCGGGTTCAGAGCACAGCGGTGTTGCGTTTGCCGACAGTGCCTTATTTAGAGGACGTGAGGTGGTTCTGACACCGCTACCGCACACGGAGTCCAATGCGACTGAGCAGGTCAGGGCCATGTGGGATCTGACGGGTGCTTACATAAGACAAATGGGTGTTGAAGAGCATGATGCGTTGCTTGCGGCGAGCTCGCATATGCCGCATATCGTCGCGTATGCACTCACACGAGCTTTAGAGAGAAATGCGGCTGAACCCATGGTTCATGGTGGTGGTGCTTTGCGAGATATGACGCGAATTGCTGGCTCCGATCCGTTGATGTGGACTGATATTTCGGTTGCCAATCAGACGGCCCTGCTTACCGCGATCGACGGGTTTCAAGACGAGATGATTGCGCTTCGGGGCTTAATTTCATCGGCGGATGCGGCTGCGCTCAGTGATTACTTTGCGATTTGTCGTGCTCATCGCCGCGCACACGACGATATTCTTAACCCTCTTCCTGCGGGTGATTCAGAGGAAAAATTGTGAAGTTTTTGGTTGAGCCCGGCGGCTTGATGACCGGTTCATTGCGGGTGCCGGGTGATAAGTCAATGTCACACCGTACCATCATGTTTGGCGCATTGGCGGAGGGTACGACCAAGGCTACAGGCTTTCTCGAGGGCCAGGATGCACTGCGCACCGTTCAAGCCTTCAAAGACATGGGTGTCGTGATTCGCGGCCCCAAGCAAGGTCGAATTGAAATCGATGGGGTTGGTATGCACGGCCTCAAGGCGCCCGGAAATGTCCTTGATATGGGGAATTCAGGGACGAGCATCCGACTGCTTAGCGGTTTATTGGCGCCCCAAGCTTTCGATTCAGTGATGACAGGCGATGCGTCTTTGCAGAGGCGTCCGATGGGGCGCGTAACGACTCCGCTCGCGCTAATGGGTGCGGTCGTAGAGAGCGAGGATGGCAAGCCGCCGCTTGCGATCAAAGGCGGTCAGCGCCTCAAGGGTATTCACTACGAGATGCCAATGGCCAGCGCGCAGGTCAAATCCTGCGTGTTAATCGCAGGAATGTACGCAGAGGGACGCACGTCGATAAGCGAGCCTGCCATAACGCGAGATCATACAGAACGCATGCTACGTGGCTTTGGTTACGAGGTGGAGTGCGAGAATGATGTGATTGGTCTTCAGGGTGGTGGTGTGCTGAAAGCAACATCACTCGATATTCCAGCCGATATCTCATCCGCGGCTTTTTTTTTGGTTGCGGCCTCGATTGCTGAAGGCTCGGATTTGACCCTTGAGCACGTGGGTATAAATCCCACACGCGCAGGCGTGATTACTATTCTCGCACTCATGGGTGCCGATATTGAAGTGCTTGACGAGCGCGAAGTGGGTGGGGAACCGGTAGCCGATTTGCGTGTTCGATCAGCACCTTTGACCGGCATCGAGATTCCGGCAGACCTCGTACCACTGGCGATCGATGAGTTCCCGGTGCTTTTTATTGCCGCCGCCTGCGCGTCAGGTAAGACAGTTCTCTCGGGTGCAGAGGAGCTGCGTGTTAAGGAGAGTGATCGTATTGCCGCGATGGCAGAGGGTCTGGCACGCCTTGGTATTGATAATGAGGTAAGTGAAGACGGCATTGCCATTACAGGCGGTCTGATCACCGGTGGCGAGGTCGATACGTTCGATGACCACCGTATTGCGATGTCTTTCTCCATTGCTGCGCTTCGCGCATCAGGACCTATCCATGTCAACGACTGTGATCACGTGGCCACCTCATTCCCCGGCTTTGCCGCGCTCGCTCGCGTCGTCGGACTAAACATAAAAGAAGTGAACTGAAGTCGTATGGTCCCGATTATCTGTGTTGATGGTCCAAGCGGTTCAGGTAAAGGGACGCTGGCCCAGCGGCTCGCAAGTCATTTGGGTTTCCATTTGCTGGATAGCGGCGCACTTTACCGCATCGTGGGATTTGCTGCGTTAGATCAGGGTATTGCGTGGGATGACGAGCCTTCGGTCACACAGATCGTGCGCGATTTAGATGTGTCGTTTGTTACTACGGAGCTCGGTGTTCGCGTTATTTACTGCGGCAGAGATGTCACTGACCCCGTGCGGTCCGTCCGCGGGGGCGAGGGTGCGTCAGCTGTTGCGGCTTTACCCTCTGTTCGAGAGGCCCTGCTCGCCCGCCAACGCGAGTTGGCAGTGGCGCCTGGTCTAATTGCTGACGGGCGAGACATGGGGACCGTTGTATTTCCCGATGCGTCCGTGAAGGTATTCCTAGACGCCTCAGCTATGGCACGTGCGCAGCGACGACAAAGCCAGTTGCAGCTGCAGGGCGAGGATGTTAGTCTGCCGCGCCTTTTGAAGGCCATTGAGGCTCGCGATACGAAAGATCGAACACGATCGGTATCGCCACTTGTCCCAGCGAAGGACGCCGTCATTGTCGATAGTACCGACCTGACTGCGGATGCCGTGTTTGAACGAGTGATGTCTCACGTGGTTGCTAAAGGAATAGTGCACGCGGACGATTAAAGGCCTTACCCCTTGACTCAGTGCGTTTATAAATCGACCCAGCCGGGTAAGACGGTTGGTGCTGCGATGTTTGCAGCAACAAGACAGGTATGTTCAATGAGCGAATCATTCGCCGAGTTATTCGAAGAAAGTCTCAAGACGGTTGATATGGAACCCGGTTCAATCGTTACCGGTGTGGTTATCGATATCGACAACGAGTGGGTTACGGTCCACGCAGGTCTAAAATCTGAGGGTGTTATCCCTCGCGATCAGTTTACCAACGCTAGTGGTGAGTGTTCCTTAACTATTGGTGACGAAGTCCAGGTGGCACTCGAAACTGTCGAAGACGGTTTTGGTGAAACCAAGCTCTCACGCGAGAAGGCAAAGCGCGCAGAAGCATGGAAGACGCTGGAAGCAGCTCATGTCGCTCAAGAGGTGGTCACTGGTGTTATCAACGGAAAGGTCAAAGGCGGCTTTACAGTCGATGTTGATTCTATTCGTGCCTTCCTGCCCGGTTCACTGATTGATGTACGTCCAATTCGTGAAACTGCGCACCTCGAGGGCAAAGAGCTCGAATTCAAGGTGATCAAGCTCGATCAGAAGCGAAATAATGTTGTTGTTTCTCGACGTGCGGTAATGGAAGCAGCCAACAGCGCCGAGCGTGACGAACTGCTGCAAAACCTTCAGGAAGGTCAAAGCGTCAAAGGTGTGGTGAAGAACTTAACCGACTATGGTGCGTTTGTTGATCTTGGAGGTGTTGACGGTCTGTTGCACATCACGGATATGGCGTGGAAGCGAATCAAGCATCCAAGCGAGGTCGTTGAGGTTGGCCAGGAAATGGATGTCAAGGTTTTAAAGTTCGACCGAGAGCGTAACCGTGTTTCCTTGGGTCTAAAGCAGTTGGGTGAAGATCCATGGGTGGAGATTACTAATCGCTACCCAGAGGGCAGCCGCGTCAACGCGCGCATCACCAATCTCACTGATTACGGCTGTTTTGCGGAAATCGAAGAGGGTGTCGAGGGTCTGGTACACGTCTCTGAAATGGATTGGACGAACAAGAACGTCCATCCATCGAAGATTGTCCAGCTAGGTGATGAAGTCGAAGTAATGGTGCTTGATATCGATCAGGAGCGCCGTCGTATTTCGCTTGGCATCAAGCAATGTCAGCAGAATCCCTGGGATGCCTTTGCCTCGCAGCACGCGACGGGTGACAAGATCTCTGGATCCATCAAGTCAATCACAGATTTTGGCATCTTTATTGGTCTTGCCGGCAATATTGACGGCTTGGTTCACCTCAGCGACATAAGTTGGAACGAAACAGGTGAAGAAGCGGTTCGTAACTACAAAAAGGGCGATGAGATCGAGACCGTGATCTTGAGCATCGACCCGGAACGTGAGCGTATCTCGCTTGGCATCAAGCAGCTTGAGGAGGACTCTTTCTCAATCTTCTTGGGTGAAGCCGAGAAGGGCAGCATCGTGACGGGTGAGGTTACAGATGTAGATACGAAAGGCGCGGTTATCAAACTCAACGAAGAAGTTGATGGCTACATCAAGGCCGCTGATCTAAGCCGCGATCGTGTTGAAGATGCGCGCTCGGTCCTTAGTGTCGGTGATAAAATTGATGCCAAGATTGTGGCCGTAGATCGTAAGAGTCGGTCGATCGGACTCTCTATCAAAGCGAAAGACGTGGATGACGAGAAAGAAGCTGTTGCTTCGCTTAAGGAACAAGACAACGCTGCTTCACCCGGAACCATTGGGGATCTTATTAAGGCTCAAATGGACGGGAAGTAGGTCCCCTAGCGGTATCGAAAAGCACATTTAGAAAAGCCGGTTAGCCGGCTTTTTTTATTTGATTACTCGCTGTTATTTCAAGTCAGGTCCTTCGAGCGTATTGCAAAAACAAAAGAAATTACCTTCAGGTGGGTTCGGTACTTGTTTGCGTATAGTTGGATGTGGAAAATGGAGTTTCGAGGTAGAGATCATGACGCGAAGCGAACTCATTGAATTAATGGCATCACAACAGAACCAGCTGACTACGAAAGACGTCGAGTTGGCAGTGAAGCTCATGATAGATTTCATGGCGGAGTCTCTTGCCTCAGGGGAGCGTATCGAGATACGAGGATTTGGCAGCTTCTCATTGCACTACCGAGAACCTCGTAAAGGCCGAAATCCCAAAACCGGTGATGCGGTTGAGCTAGAGGCAAAGCACGTCCCTCACTTTAAGCCTGGCAAAGAATTGAGGGAACGCGTTAATCGTTCGATCAAGGCGGTATTCTAATGCTCCGCTGGCTGCGCGCCGCTTTCACCCTTTTTTTGCTGTGCCTCTCCATTCTCCTAGGTGCCGTATTCGCTGCGCAAAATACTATCTCCGTGCCGTTGACTTTGGGCCCATGGGCGCTCGGTGAGCAATCCATGGCTGTTTGGCTACTCTCGTTCCTCATCGTAGGGGTTTTGCTGGGCGGTCTTATGAGCTCCTCGCTGTTGATTCAGCAGCGAGCAGCGAGCGCTTTGTTGAAGCGTGAGAACGCGCGGTTGAGTCAGCGGCTAAATAAGGAAGTCAAAGGTGGCTGAACCCAATACGCTGCTTCTGGTCTTGTTGTTTTTGGCCGTTGCCGCAGGCTGGGTACTTGGCAGAGGTGCCGCAAGGCGTGATGTGCCCGACGAGACGGCACCCCCCTCACAGTATTACTTGGGATTGAACTTTCTTTTGGATGGTGAGCAGGAGTCTGCGCTCAAAGCATTTAGTGAGGCACTTGCGGTCAACGCAGAAACGTTTGAGACCCACATAACCTTTGGTAGCTTGTTGAGAAAGCGCGGTGAGGTGGATAACGCGATCAAAATTCACCAATCGCTTCTGTCGAGGAGTCGCCTTCCCGATGTGCAAAAGAATCAGGCACACTTGGAGCTTGCGAAAGACTTCATAGCGGCGGGTCTTTTGGATCGTGCTGAGCAGTTGCTAAAAGATCTACTTAAGTTATCTGCAGACCACCAATTAGACGCCAAATCGCTCCTAATCGAGGTATTTGAGGCTAGCCGTGATTGGGATCAGGCATGTGAGTTGACGGAGTCTCAGTTGGCTGAGGTTGGGGATGATGATCCTAATCAAAAGTCAGCCGCTAGGAAGGCGCGCGTAAAGTTAAGTCACTATTGTTGTGAGGCTGCGGAAGACAGAGAGTCCGCGGGTGACCTTGATGCGGCGCGTGAGCTGGCAGAGCGTGCGTTAAACTGGACTGACGAGTCGATCTGGCCGCATACAATCCTCGCGCGTTTGGACCAACGACAAAATCAGCCCAAGCCCGCGTATGATCGTTTAAAAGCAGCTGCAAAAATGTCGCCCGAGCGGCTGCCCGAGTTTGCTGCACAGCTTATTGCAGTCAGTGAAAGTGTAAACTGTCGTGATGATCTTACGCCTATGATCGCCATGCTCTTGAACCAGCGAGAGGATCCGCACTTGCGCGTTATCTTGGCGGATGAACATAGGGTACGAGGGGACGATGCCAAGGCCCTGGATATCATCAAACAAGGCTTGAACAAAAAGCCGAGCTCGCAACTTCTTACACAGGCGCTTACGTTGCTGGGTGAACAGGTGGCAACACCAGAAATCATAGAAGGGGCACAAAAGCTAGCGTCGCGTCAGTCGGCTTATCTCTGTGGGGTATGCGGGTTCCATGGCCCAAGTTTTTACTGGCAATGTCCTGGCTGCAAGAGCTGGGATACACTCCATCGGCCGGTGCGCTGATCTATCTATTCATGACAGATGACTTTAAAAAGGCGGGGAAAGGACAGTTAAGAAAACGATATGTTGAGCCCACTAATTATTGCACTTGATTACTCATCGCTGGATGAGGCTCTGGTCTGTGCACAAAAATTGGACCCAACAAAAGTCCGGTTGAAGTTGGGTAAACAGCTATTCACTAGCGGAGGCCCTCGTGTGTTGGACGCGCTGCATGGGCTTGGTTTTGATGTATTTCTTGATCTGAAGTTTCATGATATTCCAAACACGGTGGCGGGTGCGGTAGGTGCGGCGGCAGATCTCGGTGTTTGGATGGTAAATGTTCATGCATCGGGTGGCCGTCGCATGATGGAGGCTGCAGCTACGGCTGTCGCTCAGCGGGCTAGCGTGCGCACGCAACTCATTGCGGTTACGGTACTTACCAGTATGGACGAAACGGATTTACTCGAATTGGGGATTTCCGAGACTCCCGCTGAGCGCGTTGGTCGGCTGGCTGCCTTAGCCCAATCCAGTGGCTTGGATGGTGTGGTTTGCTCCGCACAAGAGGCGGCAATGCTATCGAGGCAATGCGGGTCTGAGTTCGCTTTGATCACTCCGGGTATCCGCCTTCCTGAGGATTCCGCGGGAGATCAGCGGCGTGTGGTGACTCCATGGGACGCGATGGCAGGCGGTTCCACGTACCTTGTAATGGGTCGATCGATTACCGCAGCCGCCAACCCTACGGCCGTCATAGATACCATTATAGGTAAGCTCTCTTTGTCGAATTAGAGTCATACAGTGTTTCAAAGAGCACCGATGAGTCACGGGGGCTGCGCTTCTTCAATGCGGAAATCGAGTCTACAAGACCTCTGTCGGGGGAGAAGAAAAAATGAATTTATGCACCGGCAATTTCCTTAGGTGCGTTCCTTTTTATTGGCTATTCACTGGCCGTGGTCATCATTGCTTAAGCAACTGTCATGGCTGCATACGCAGCAGATACGGTCAATATCAACACAGTAAATACTGAGGTCCTGGCCGAGGAGCTGGTTGGTGTTGGTCGCGAGTAAGCAAAACGAACTGTTGATTTCATGGGGCGCTACGGCAAATTCAAGTCAATTAAAGCTCTGGCAATGTTCGCGGTATTGTCACAAATTTACTCACCAAAAACGAAGGAAAAATCGCGTTTGAGTAGGGGGTGTTGGCGGACCGCACGCCCAAAGACAACTTTGTGTCACTTATCTGGTAGCATGCGCTTCGCCGATCTTGTGGGGCGATTAAATGGATTACGACGTTTTTAACGGCGATGCTGACGGCATATGTGCGCTAATTCAGTTGAGGCTTGTTGAGCCCAGACCTGAAGCAACACTCATAACGGGTGTTAAACGTGATATCCAATTACTTGAACGCATTCCTAATGAGGGCGTCGATCGTGTGGCGGCCCTTGATGTTTCTCTCGATAAAAACCGTGACGATGTTGATCGACTTTTAGCCGCTGGTGCCGATCTGTTTTTTTGTGACCATCATTTCAGTGGGGATATTCCCGAGGCGGCAAAATTGGATGCGTTGATCAGTCAAGGGCCCCAGGTCTGCACCAGTGCATTGGTGAATGGTCGTTTGCGCAGTGCATTTGCCGAGTGGGCTGTCGTGGGGTGTTTTGGCGATAACCTCGATACCACAGCCGATACCCTGATCGGTAATTTATCCTCACCAGTCGATCGTGATGCACTTAAACAGTTGGGCATTTGCGTTAACTACAATGCTTATGGATCACAACTTGTTGATCTCCATTTTCACCCGGCTGATCTCTATCAACGTATGCTGTGTCACACGTCACCCACGGCACTATTGCAGGATGACCAAGACTTGTTCGAGACATTGGTAGTCGCCTACGAGACTGATATGAGAGCCGCTCAATCGGCACCTAGGGCTGTGGAAGACGACGACATCGTGGTGGTGTCACTTCCCGACGAGGCGTGGGCAAGACGGGTGAGTGGTGTATATGGCAACGATCTGGCGAACCAGTCACCGGACAAAGCTCACGCGGTACTTACCGATATCGACGGTGGTTATTTGGTAAGTGTCAGAGCGCCGCTTAATAACCGAAAAGGTGCGGATGCTGTATGCCGGCAATTTGAGACAGGGGGTGGTCGTGCCGCTGCCGCGGGTATTAACCAGCTGCAACGAGACGAGCTAGGTCGCTTTATTGATGCCTTGCGTGCCCAGTACATCTGAATTTCACAAATGTTAGTGCTGAGAGAGTTTTGCCTCGATGCGAGCTAGTGCCTGCATAATCTCGGATGATTCCAGTCCGCTCGTGACATCACTCTTTGATGTGGGGGCATACTGGTCAAATAGTCGCATCAGATGATCAATTACCGATGGATCGAAGTCTTGCTTTCTGAGTACCAAGGTTCGGGCTGAATGCTCCAAGGTTCCATAGAAAACATCTCGAATTTGCCAGATTGCCGTGTCGGCACTGAACTCTCTTAAATCGATGCCACGCTGCATAATCGCATCAAAAACCCGCACGTACTCACGGATTTGCGGTAGCTGCCGGCCAGGCTCGCCATTACGCATGCGGGCGCGAGAGGTAATCTCAACGATCTTGAAATCATCGATCAACGATTGCAGGTGATAGCTGGCCAATTCATGAAGCTGTTGGTTGACAGTCGCACCTTCGGATATTGCGGCGATTGCACCTTTCGTCAACTCTCGCCAAAAACGATCTACAACAGCCTCGAGAAGCTCGTGTTTATTTTTGTAGTAGAGATAGACCGTGCCTTCAGCAACGTCTGCACGTCGCGCGATCTCAGCCATGCGTGCACCATCGACACCTGATTCACCAAATACGGCAGTTGCTGCGGCCAATATAGCTTCTTCTCTTGCCTCCAGTCGTTGTCGTTGTGTATCTGCCATAGTCCCTTTCGTACTCGAGGCTCATCCAAAGCGATTAAACGTGGTTATGGCTTGAAGCCACTTTTTGTTACGCCTATAGTCATGAGTATGCCTCATTATAAATGAGTCGTAATCATTTTTATGCTAGTCATGTTGATGAAAAGGGCGCTAACGTGAATGACAAAACTATCAAGATAGGCGGGGCAACGGGTTTTTGGGGTGAGACTGATATGGCCATGTCTCAGTTCTTAGCGGAAGGTGATCTCGACTACATCGTCTTTGATTATTTGGCCGAGATAACCATGTCGATTTTGGCTCGGGCGCGCACTTCTGATCCGACACTGGGTTATGCCACTGATTTCGTTTCAGCGATGGTGAAACCGAACCTACATCAAATTGCCGACTCTGGAGTGAGGTTAATCAGTAACGCCGGCGGCGTTAATCCAGAGGCCTGCGGTAATGCTCTGAGAGACGTTATTACCGCTGAGGGTCTCGACTTAAAAGTGGTGGTGGTGAGAGGTGACGACGTATTGGATCAACTCGATGCTATCAAAGCATCGGGTGGCACCGAGATGTTCTCAGGAGAGGCATTTCCTCCGACGGACAAGGTGGCCAGCGCGAACGCCTATATAGGCGCCTTTCCCATCGCAGCAGCTCTTGCCGCTGGCGCCGATATCGTTGTTACGGGTCGATGTGTGGACAGTGCAGTGACATTGGGTGCCTGCATTCATGAGTTTGGTTGGTCAGCTGACGAGCTAGATAAACTGTCAGCTGGATCAGCTATAGGACACTTGATCGAATGCGGTCCTCAAGCCACTGGCGGTAACTTTACAGACTGGGAGGTGGTGGCGGATACGCTTCACAATGTGGGCTATCCCATTGCCGAGGTCTCCCCTGACGGGTCCTGCGACATCTACAAACCTAAAGACACGGGGGGCATTGTGAATCGGGGGACTGTAGCTGAACAGCTTCTCTACGAGATCGGCGACCCTGCAGCCTACATATTACCTGATGTCGTCTGTGACTTTACGCGTATCAACCTTGAGCAAGTGGCTGACAACCGGGTTCGCGTGTCGGGAGCAAGGGGGCGAGGCGTTCCGTCAACGTACAAGACCAGTATGACGTGGGCTGATGGCTGGCGCGCAGGCACAACGTTTTGGTGCATTGGTCGCCGTGCGGCGGACAAAGCGCGCATTTTTGCAGAAGAGGCACTGGTGCGGACGCGTAAAAAGATTCGCGCCATGGGTGGGCAGGATTTTGACGACGTTGCCATTGACGTCGTTGGTGAGGAGAGCTTCTGGGGTTTGCATGCATCCCCAGCCAGCAGTCGAGAAGTGGCATTGAAAGTGGCATGCCGCCACCAGGATGCCCGTGCTGTAGGCCTGCTTCTTCGAGAGCTATCGGGTGTGGCGTTAGGAGCACCGGCGGGAATGGCATTTTTTGCCGGTGCGCGCGCAAAGCCTTCTCCGGTCATTCGTCTGTTCTCTGTTTTGATCGACAAGTCATCGCTGGATTTGAAGCTCGTTGATGAGTCTGGAGCAGAACCATTTCACGCACCAGAAACGACCGATGAGATTAGCTCATTTGAAGAACCCCTAATCCCCGAGGCAGATCCGGCAATGGGACCGCTTACCGAGGTTCCACTTGAGGAACTTGCATGGGGACGCTCAGGCGATAAGGGTGATAAGGCCAATATAGGCATTATTGCGCGACAGCCCGAATACCTGCCATGGATTGCCGCGAAACTGACGGCTGAGTACGTCGGCGAACGGTTCGCGCACTTTATGACGTCGCCAGGTATTGACCGTTACTACATGCCCGGTTTGCCGGCGTTAAATTTTCTGCTTCACAACGCATTGGGGGGCGGTGGCATAGCGAGTCTGAGGAATGACCCTCAGGCAAAAGCTTATGCCCAGGTCCTGCTTGATACCCCGATTGCAATCCCACAACAACTTTTGGAGGCCTGATATGACAGTGCTTTCGTCGACTGTTCAGCCCGCAAGCGACAGTTTCAAGGAAAATAGATCTGCTATGTTCGAGCTAATCGATCACTGGCGATCTCTCGAACAACGTACCATTGATGCGTCGAATAAACGCCTGAAAACCTTCAGGGCGCGGGGTCAATTGTCACCTCGTGAACGCTTGGAGCGGCTGTTGGACCCTGGAATGCCGTTCCTACAGATGCATTCCATGGCGAACTACTGTGTTGAGAATCCGGATCGTGAAACAAGTGTCCCCGGCGCTTCGGTCATCGTTGGGGTTGGGTTTGTTGAGGGTGTTCGGTGCATGATCTGGGTCGATGACTCGGGTATCTCGGCGGGCGCCGCGACCGAGTCGACCGGGTTCGTATCGACGTCCATTCTCGAGATGTGCATGCGGCAGAAACTTCCTGTCATCCACTTAGTAGAGTCTGCTGGCGCCAACTTATTAAAATACAAGGTGGAATTATGGTCACGCTTCGGCAACGTATTTCGCGATCTGGCGCGCTTATCTGCAGCTGGTATTCCTACCATGGTCGTGTTGCACGGTGGTTCAACGGCGGGTGGCGCGTACATGCCCGGCATGTCCGACTACGTCATTGGCGTAAAGGAAAACGGCATGGCCGCATTGGGTGGCGCCGCCCTCGTAAAGGCCGCAACCGGAGAGGAAGCGGATGATCGCGAGTTAGGTGGTACCGAAATGCACTCGAGCGTCTCTGGCGTTGTTGAATACTTGGTCGAAGATGACGCGCACGGGATTCTAAAAGCGCGAGAGGTCATGAGGAGCATCGACTGGAATAAGCGAGTCACTACGGTGGTCCGACGACCTTATGAACCCCCGCGCTTCCCGGCTGAACAACTTGCGGGCGCCATCCCTGTCGATCCAAAAGTGCCCTATGACTTCCGTGAGGTGCTTGCGCGTATTGTCGATGACTCCTCAGTCGAGGAGTTCAAGTCACGCTATGGTGTCTCGACCGTCTGCGGCTATGCATCCATTACCGGTATCAGCTTTGGCTTCATCGGTAACAATGGGCCCATTGATCCTAATGGCGCCACTAAAGCGGCTCAGTTTATCCAGCTCTGTGATGCCGCAGATATGCCAATCCTGTTTTTTAACAACACTACGGGTTACATGGTGGGTACGGAGTACGAACAAGCGGGCATGATCAAGCACGGCTCGAAGATGATTCAGGCAGTATCTAATGCCCGCGTCCCCAAGATTGCGCTCTATATCGGTGCCAGTTTTGGCGCTGGTAACTACGGTATGTGCGGCTGGTCCTATCAGCCGGATTTCTTATTTGCCTGGCCCAATGCGCGGACGGGTGTCATGGCAGGGCAAAGCGCCGCAGACACTATGTCGGAGGTGGCGCGTGTCGGCGCTGCGAGAAAAGGTCAGGAGGTGCCCGAGGAGAT
The DNA here is from genome assembly GCA_913031575.1 of uncultured Halieaceae bacterium. GTDB lineage: Bacteria > Pseudomonadota > Gammaproteobacteria > Pseudomonadales > Halieaceae > Luminiphilus. The sequence goes on from CAJWEV010000006.1 coordinate 53,184, forward strand.
GCTCGAGCAGCAAGCAGCGGCCATCAGAGCCCACTTTGACGCGCAAGAAGACGCCTTCTATACCTCGGGTCGTGTGCTAGATCACGGCATCATTGACCCACGCGATACGCGAAAAGTCTTGGCTTTTTGTCTGGAGACGGTATTAGAGGCTCGTCTGCGTGAAACACGGCCGAACGCGTTCGGCGTAGCGAGGATGTAATCATGGCGACACTACCTGAAACACAAACACTGGCTTTGGATTTAGAACAAGGCTGGCTGACGGTTTGGTTCAATCAGCCCGAGCGTCGTAACCCGTTGACGGATGAAGCCGTAGAGGACTTGGCAGTGGTCATAGATACCATCAAGGACCAGCGGGACATTCGCGGCATGACCATTCGCGGCAAAGGCGGTTTCTTCTGTGCGGGCGGCGACTTAAAGGGGTTTAACGCCATGGCCACCGGTGCGACCGAAGAATCGATGCGAATGAGCCGTCGCATCGGACATGTCCTAGCAGAGCTCAATGCGCTGCCCCAGGTCACGGTTGCCGTGATTGAAGGTGCGGCGATGGCCGGCGGTTTAGGCGTTGCTTGCTGCTGTGACGTCACTATCGGCTTGAGTGATGCAAAGTTTGGTTTTTCCGAGACGCGCATCGGGATTACGCCAGCACAAATTGCGCGTTACGTCTTGCAGAAATGCGGGTACTCAACCGGTCGCCGGTTAATGGTGACTGCCGCTCGCTTTAAGGGTGATGAAGCAGGCCGACTCGGGGTTCTTGATTTTGTGGCGGAGAATGCTAACGCCCTGGCCGACCTTGAGACAAAGGTGAAACGCGATGTACTTGAATGTGCCCCTGGCGCAGTGGCCGCCTGTAAAGCGCTGATTATTGGGATGCCTGCAACACCCGATAGCGAGAAGGTGGAATTTGCCGCCATGAACTTCAGCGGTTGTCTTCAGGGTGCAGAAGGAAAGGAAGGCGTTGCCTCCTTTGTCGAAAAACGCAAACCCAACTGGCACACGGAGATTTAACTATGAAGGCACTAACGACGTTATTAGTGGCCAATCGCGGCGAAATTGCCGTTCGGGTGATGCGTACGGCCAAGGCCATGGGTCTGAAAACGGTGGCTGTCTACTCTGAGGCAGATGCCAACGCACAGCATGTGAGGGAAGCTGATCAGTCGGTCTGCATTGGTCCAGCACCTGCAGTAGATTCCTATCTGCAGCTGGATGCCATTCTGGATGCAGCAGAGCGCACGGGCGCCGACTGTATTCACCCCGGTTATGGTTTTCTCTCTGAAAATCAGGCCTTTGCCTCGGCTTGCGAGGCCAAAGGTATCGAATTTATCGGTCCGCCTAATGCCGCTATCGAAGTCATGGGTGATAAAGCCAAGGCCAAGCGTGCCATGATCGAAGCCGGTGTTCCCTGTGTTCCCGGATATCAGGGCGATGACCAAAGGGTGAGTACCCTCGTGGCGGAAGCCGAAAAAATTGGACTGCCGATCATGGTTAAAGCGGCAGCGGGCGGTGGCGGGCGTGGTATGCGTCTTGTCCATGAGGTGAGTGAACTTGAAGCGGCGGTCGATATGGCGCAATCCGAGGCCAAGAACGCGTTTGGTTCAAGCGAGCTCATAATTGAAAAGGCGGTCATGCGGCCACGGCACGTAGAAATTCAGGTATTTGCCGACAAGGCGGGTAATACGGTCTACCTCGGCGAGCGAGACTGCTCTATCCAGCGTCGGCACCAGAAGGTAGTCGAGGAAGCCCCATGCCCGGTGATGACGCCTGAACTTCGTGATGCAATGGGTAAGTCGGCCGTCGAAGCCGCAAAGGCCGTGAATTATGTCGGCGCAGGTACGGTCGAATTTTTGCTTGACGAAGAGGGAGAATTTTATTTTCTCGAGATGAATACGCGGCTTCAGGTTGAACACCCCGTGACTGAAATGGTCACAGGCTACGATCTTGTGGAATGGCAGATTCGGGTTGCGCGAGGGGAAGACCTACCCGCGCAGCAGGAAGATATTGAACTATTTGGACACGCCATTGAGGTTCGTTTGTACGCAGAGGATCCAGTGTCAGGATTTTTACCAAGTACCGGTGCGATCAAGTTATTTACGCAACCTCAGGGTTCCGGCATTAGAGTGGATGCTGGCGTAGAGACGGGTGACGAAGTCACTCCGTTTTACGACGCGATGGTGGCCAAACTCGTTACCCATGGCGATACGCGAGAGGACGCGCGTCTGAAAATGAGGAGTGCGCTCCAGTGCACTGCCTTATTTGGCCCAGAAAACAATCGAGACTTTTTGATAGATGTGATGGACCGAGATGAGTTCATTTCTGGCGCCGCAACGACGGCGTTCATTGCCGATAACTATGGTGACGTATTTACGCCGCCCGAAGTGAGTAGTGCTGATCTGGCTTGCGCCGGTGCGATACAGCACATACTGGCCATGGAAATCCATCACAGCCAGTCGGCTTCAGTTAACGAGGAGCTGCTCGACTGGGTTTCAATGGGTCGCGTGACAGATACGAGGTCGTACGACCTGGGCGAGGACACTCACGAGGTGCTCGTCGTACCACTCAACGCGGGTGAGTACGAGGTGTCCGTGGGCGCTGATAGTCATTATCTCGTGGTGACGGATATTGACGACGACGCAATGACGTTGGAGGTTGATGGACTCTCTCAACGCTATCACTACCACCCAGAGGCACCCGCGACGCTTTATCTCGCTTCCGACTCTCTCTCGATGATCTTAGCGGACAACACACGTATTCCACCGGAGTCAGAAGAGACGGCTGGCGGGGGTACGATCATTGCGCCGATGCATGGGCAGCTATTATCGATTGATGTAGCGACCGGTGATGCAGTTACAAAAGGACAGCGCATTGCGGTTCTCGAGGCCATGAAAATGCAACATGAGCTGATTTCACCCGGTGACGGTGCTGTCGTCGATGTGGTGGCAGAAGCAGGTAAGCAAATAGGTGCAGGCGATCTCATTATGATGTTGGAGCTAGAGGAATGAAGCATTCACTAACAGAGACTTTCGATATCGAGTTTCCACTATTTGCTTTTAGTCATTGTCGCGACGTTGTTGCCGCCGTCTCGCGTAACGGCGGCTTCGGTGTGCTGGGGGCGGTCGAACTTACACCCGAACAGTTGCGTGTTGAACTTGACTGGATTGCCGCCCATACCAATGGACGACCGTTTGGTCTCGACCTCATCGTTCCCAACGCAGCTATCGGTAAAGACGAGTCCATTAGTGACGCTGATCTGGTGAATATGGTCCCGAACGGCCACATCGAGTTTGCAGATTCTATTCTCGAGTCACAAGGCATTGATACATCGGACCTCGCAACAGATCGAAATTATGATCTGACCTTCACGCATAACATTCAAGGTCAAAAAACGAATGCCATGCTTGAAGTCGCCGCCGAGTATTCGGTCGCGATGTTGGTCAATGCACTGGGTGTTCCACCACCTAATATGTTCGAGTTTGCGCGCGCGCACGGCATCAAAGTGGGCGCTCTCGTGGGAACGGTTAATCATGCGCTGAATCAGGCGAGAGCGGGTGTTGATGTCCTGATCGCCGCGGGTGGAGAGGCTGGAGGACACTGCGGTGCTGTCAGCACCATGGTCCTGGTCCCCGAGGTTTGCAGGGCTTTGAAACAACACAATCTATCTGTGCCAGTGCTGGCGGCTGGCGGTATTGCCACCGGTGAGCAAATGGCGGCGGCCATGACGATGGGCGCAGACGGCGCATGGTGTGGGAGTGTCTGGCTTACTACCGTTGAGGCGGAGACCACACCCACTGTAAAGCGCAAGATGATAGAGGCTACGGCCAGCGATACTGTCCGAGCAAAATCAAGAACGGGCAAGCCGTCGCGACAGTTACGGTCAGCGTGGACCGACGCTTGGGAAAGCACAGGCGCTCCGGAACCACTGCCCATGCCGCTACAGTCACTTGTCTCTGAACCTGCCTTGAGAAAGATCGATAAATTAGCGGAGGGCGGACACGGGGGTGCTGAGGCACTGGCAACCTATTGGGTTGGACAGGCGGTTGGCTTAATGAATACAGAGCAGTCGGTCGCTGATGTCATGTTGGATTTCAAAACTGACTTCATTGAGGCTCACAGCAGAGTTGTCACCTTCATTGAAGGATTAGAAGGTGCAGCAATCGATTGATTTTCGCGAGGAAAGCTTGACGCTCAAGACTTTGATTGCCGATCTGGATGATGTGGCCTTTGAGAAGACGACACAGTTCAAGTCCTGGACGATTAACGATGTTTTACGCCATCTCCATTTCTGGAATAAGGCCGTCATGGTGGCTACCGAGGGTGATGAGGCTTTCTCGGCGTTTTTTGAAGGTGTCGGTGCTCACATGACAAAAGGGGGTTCGCTGCCAGAATACGAAAAAGCCCATTTAGAAGGTCTGAGCGGTGGGGCGCTTCGCGAGGCATGGGCTTCATTGGTTGACGAGACGGCGGATGCTTACGCCGTGCTCGATCCCAGTGCGAGAGTACCTTGGGCAGGCCCGAGCATGAGCGCAAGGTCGGCCATATCAGCGCGCCAAATGGAGACCTGGGCTCACGGTCAGGAGGTGTTCGACGCCTTGGCTGCGGATCGTGAGGAGCACGATCGTATTCGCAATATTGTCATCTTAGGGATCAATACGTTCGGCTGGACGTTCAAGGTGAGAGGCGAAATACCGCCTGAGCCTATGCCCAACGTAAGCTTGGTCTCTCCTAGCGGTGAGTTATGGGCTTACGGCGAGTCACAGCATAGCAACTTTATTCAGGGGGATGCGGTCGAATTTGCTCAGGTGGTTACGCAAACGCGGAATATCGCTGATACCAGCCTCACCGTCATTGGTGACCCGGCGAAAGACTGGATGTCTAAAGCACAGTGCTTTGCTGGCGGCGCTAGCCCACCACCAGCGAAAGGTTCTCGCTTCAGGGCTGGTTAATTACGGTTGAAAACTCTTGTCATTCAATCTGCCCCGGATAATCGATACCGATGGGTAACTGACTGCTTGTTAGGTGTTGAGGCATGGTCTAAAGATCACGGTTTTGCTTACCAACTTTTTGATGACAGCTTCTTCGAAGTGCTTCCCGATTGGTATCGGCAGAAGTTAAAAGGGCGAGGGCCTATACTCGCCGATTTAGCGCGCCTACTTCATATCAGAGCTGCCCTGGACGCGGGTGCTGATCGCGTCATCTGGTGCGACGCCGATACACTTATTATTGATGAGAGTTGGCAGCCATCTGTAACGGCGCATTCACGGTTTGGTGAGGAGCACTGGTTGCAAAGAGATAAGTCGGGCCGGTTAGAAATTCGTCGCCAGCCTCACAATGCCTTCATGATTTTTTTGCAAGCATCGCCAGTGCTGGATTTTTTGATCCACACCATTGAGTCGATGATTGCGCGCGTCGACCCAGATCATATCGCACCCCAAATGGTGGGTCCTAAGCTGCTCAAGGTGCTTCACAATCTCGCTCAATTTGATTTGGAACCTGAAGCAGGCGCTTCGAGTCCACTGTTGCTTAAGGCGATACGTCAGGATAATGCCGAGATCGTAAAGTTTTTCCTCAAGCGAAGTGGTCATTTGCCTAAGTGTCTGAATTTGTGCGCTAGCCTGATCGAAGAGGCTGACCTAGATATTGAGGACATCCGCCATAAGATTACTTTATTGCTCTGAGATGACAGGATTCTATGGGGTATGTCTTACGAACAGTGATCTGGCATAGTGAGGATCAACAGCAATAACGTACAACAACGAGTAAAAGAGAAAGCAAATGACAGACTATACTGTCAAAGTGAGTGTTGAAGGCGATATCGCATCGATCATCCTTGGCCGAGCTGAGCATAGAAACGCCCTTAATCGCGACACAATGGTGCAGCTTCGGGATGCGGCGCTGGCGATTTCGGATAGAGACGAGGTGCGTGCAGTCATCATTCGAGCCGAGGGAACGGACTTTTCTGTTGGCGCAGATTTGAAAGAGGTGTCTGCTATTGAGCCTGGTGGCTCGCTGTTGAGAGCTCGTCGCGATGCCGAGCTTGGGCAAAAGTTATTAACGGCGATCCGGGAAATTCACCAACCAACGATTTGCGCTGTGCAGGGGATTGCCATAGGGGGCGGTGCCTGCATTGCGGCTGCCTGCGACTTTCGTATTGCGACAACGGATGCGCGCTTGGGTTTGGGCGAGGTTAAGATCGGCATGAATCTCATGTGGAATGCCGTACCTTTATTTGTCGAATTGGTAGGTTTATCTCGTGCGAAACAGCTGATCATGTCTGGAGATCTTTATGCCGCAGATCGACTGGAAAGCTGGGGCTTGATTGATGACGTGTGTGCGGGTGATGACCTCCAGACGGTGGCGCAGGGGTGGGCCCGCCATTACGCGGATCTTCCGCCAGTGGCAGTGCAAATGATTAAGCGCAGCGTGAATCAATACGCGCTGGCATTGAGCGAGTCCATCATGCATATGGATCAGGATCAGTGGATTCTGGCTGCTCGCAGCGAGGACTTCAAAGAGTGTATTTCAGCATTTGCTGAGAAACGCTCCGCAAAGATCACAGGCCATTAATTACCATCAACAGTTTACTGGGAGTAAAGAGTGAATGATCCTCTCATCGGGGGCTATTGCGACCCTCGATTTCAAGCTGTTCGTGATCAATTTGCCCGAGCGCTTGCCAGTGGATTTGATACTGGTGCCTCTGTAGCGATCGAGCATCAGGGCGAAATGGTGGTCAATCTGTGGGGTGGCTACAAAGATAGGAAAAAAACGGATCCCTGGTCTAATGACACGCTTATCAATGTATTTTCAACAACGAAAGCGCTCACCGCTACGTGCTTCCTGCAGCTGATTGACCGAGGCAAGGTAGATCTCGACGCGTTAGTCGGCGACTACTGGCCCGAGTATGCCTGTCATGGCAAAGAGAAAACCCGAGTCAGTGATTTTTTATGCCACCGCGCGGCCATGCATGGCTTTCAGGGGGGAGTGCCCCAATTCGATTATCGCGAGTGGGATAAGTGGACTCACGCGCTCGCGCAACAGCGACCCTTTCGGGAGCCAGGTACCACCCAGGGTTATCATGCATTGACCTATGGTTGGTTGGTCGGCGAGTTGATTCGACGCATTGATGGTCGAAGCGTCGGGCAGTATTTTCGCGAGGAAATAGCGGAGCCCTTCGGTCTGGATTTCAAGATAGGTCTTGAAGATGCGGATATTGAACGTTGTGGTGATATTCTTGTTGATCCCCAGCCGACGCCATGGGCTCTTATGGTCATTGCGATCGCGCCCGACTTTGTTCTGCCCAAATCACTTCGTTCGCTAAAGTCGTTTTTGAGGATGGGTGATCTCAAAGTTGCTTTCGCCTCAAAGTCCGCGCAGCCTGGAGAGATGAATTCGCGGGAATGGCGAGAGGCTGAAATACCCTCAGCAAATGGGCATGGCACAGCCGAGTCCCTCGCCAAACTATTCGGTATTTTGAGTATGGGTGGTGAGAGAGACGGTAAACGGATTATTAGTCGGGAAACATTAGAACTCGGACTGACGCCTCTGTCAGAAGGTCCAGACACCGTCCTTTTAGGCGCCCCTATTCGCTTTGGTGTTGGCTACGATCTTGGACTCGGCATAACAACCATTAGACGGACACCGCACCCCAGCCGCATTTTCGGCCATTGTGGTGTAGGCGGCTCTGTCGCTTTTGGCGACCCTGAAACGGGTCTCGGGTTCGGCTTCCTCTGTAACCGGATGCATAAACTAAAAGATCTTTACCAGACTTCTTGTGGATTGACTGATATTGTCTTGGACATCGTTAGTTAGTTTTGCCGTCGAAGTTAGCTCACGTCCCGAAAATTGGGTTTACGCTTTTCAATGAAGGCGCGAATACCCTCACTCACGTGCGGAAAGTCGAACAGCATTCGCTGCGTATCTTTCTCGTACTCTAGTTGCTCGCTCAAGGTATTAGCGAACGCTCGATCATGCGCCTTTACGACCGCTTTGAGACCTGCGGTAGGTCCATCGGCTAATCTGCCGGCCAAGCGTAGCGCAGCCGACATTAAGCCTTTGTCGGCCACGCAGTCCCAGATGAGTCCCCAGGCTTTCGCATCCGAGGCGGATAGATTATCTCCCAACAACGCTAGGCCGTTAGCACGTGCACGGCCAACGAGATTCGGCAAGAACCAGGAGGCACCCATGTCGGGAATGATCCCGAGGTTAGGCCCGAAGACGAGTTTGAACTTGGCGGTCTCTGCGGCAACTACAATGTCCCCGGCGAGCGCAAGACCGACACCGCCGCCTGCGGCAACGCCATTAATGGCGGTCACGACTGGTTTTGTGGATTGAGCGACGGCTTTGATCAAGGGGTTAAAGCCTCGCTCCATATTCGCTGCAGTGGCCTCACCCGCGGAGACGCCCTTTGAGGCTGTCCAGCTTCGCGCGTTGAGATCAGCACCGGCGCAAAAGGCACGACCGGAGCCGGTGATCACGACGGCCCTAACTGCGCTGTCAGTTTTTGCTTCATGCATTGCATCAACGAGACCTAGTGTCAGTGATTCATCCAGTGCGTTGAGAACCTCTGGCCGGTTCAGTGTGACCGTGAGTACGCCATTGTCGGCAAGATGGGTAAGAACAGATGCGCTCATGCTAGGCCTCGATTTTTGTTGTTCTACTGGGACTACTTTACGAGTACTGGCGTGGCGGTGCTAGTAGCTCTTCAAAGGCAGTCTTTAGTCAGTTAGGCCGGTAGCCCATCTCTAGCGAGTGGGTAACCGAAACAGGTCCTCCACAGAGCATCCTAGGGCATCCGCAATCTTCAATGCGAGCACGGTCGATGGGACATACATGCCATTTTCAATCGCGTTGATGCTTTTGCGCGAGACCCCAGCAAATTTACTCAGTTCTGCCTGCGTTAGACCCGCCTGCCGCCGCATCACCTCGAGATTATTGAGCAGCTTTGGATGGTGTTTTCCCATTGTGAAGATATCGCCGCGCTTACCTGCGGTCGCTCGCAGGCTGATGTGTGAAATTTTGGAGTATCACAGAATAGCCGGATGTAAGATGAATTGGCCTGAATTATCGCTTTTCGAACTCTTCGACCGCTTGATTGAGTTCATCACCTGTCGGTGGGTACAAGTAGCCCGCAATCACGATCCCGAGTCCAATTAAGCCTACTAGTATGCCTATCCCCTCGAAGAATTTTCCCATTGCGAGAGCCCCTAAGGCGTATATACCTATGCCAACAAAGAGGGTAATCACCCCACTGCGTCGGTAATCCGTAGGTTCACTCTTCTTCTCATCAAGCATAGACATCAGTTCATCGAGTCTATCTGGGTCATCGATGGTCTTGGAGATTTCCAGTATGGTCGCCCGTCGTTCTTTACCCTCGATGTACTGCCAAAAAAAGGCGGCTAAGGGGATGATGAGGCCTATCATCATGCCAAAAATAGGAGTCATCTCGCTCATTAGATAAGTCTCGCTTAGTGGGAATGTAACGTAAACGTATCATAGTGAGGAGAGAAGTAAAGGTTACATTTTGGTTTTAAAAATTTTGTACCTTTGATCACGATATCTGTGTGGTCTGGCCTATCCGAGCATCGGTTGATGCATGCCCGATGCGAAGACAATGATCAATAACTAATTGACTCGCATAATAAGCCCTCGGGTCTCGCGACCTTGAGTGATTAACAAACTCACCCTTGCTTGTTATATGCTTTTAGCGCGTTGCAGCAGCGAGCTGAATTAGGGGAAGAAATGAGTGTTAAACATTATGACTGGACTGCCCATCATGCAGATGTTCGTGGCGACAAAGTAGCCATCGTCGATCTCGATACAGGTAAGGAAGTGTCTTACGCAGAACTGGACGACCGAGCCAGCAAACTGGCGGGTTGGATGCAAAGTCAAGGGTTTGAGAAGGGTGATCGCGTGGCTGTGCTCGCGGCGAATTGCCCGGAAATTTTCGAAGTAGCGTTTGCTTGTGCCAAGATCGGCGCAATCTGTTTGCCGCTCAATTGGCGCTTAACTGTTCCGGAGCTCGAGTACATACTGAACGACTCAGCGCCGAAGCTGCTGATCAGTGACATTAAATTTTCCCGCGAGGCAACTGAGTTGGCCGCCATCTGCTCAGTTGAGCTTGCGTTGCAGCTTGACTTAGACGATGCAAATTGCACCTATACCGCCACCCTGGCTGCTGCTCATCTGGAATATACGACGGTGGAATGCACCCATGACGATGTGGCGATGATTATGTATACCTCGGGTACCACGGGTCATCCGAAAGGCGCGATGATCACCTTTGGCATGAACTTTTATAATGCAGTGAATTTAGGTCTTCCCGCCGGCGTGAACAGTGATACCGTGCAGCTCGTCGTGTTGCCGTTGTTTCATACCGGCGGTATGAATTGCTACGCAAACCCGATTTTGCATGCGGGAGGCCGTATTCTCCTCATGCGAGACTTCGAGCCCGGTCGAGCTTTATCGGTTATAGGCGATCCCGCTCTCGGGGTGACGCATTTTTTTGGGGTGCCGGCGCCTTACCAATTTATGATGCAGCATCCTGATTTTGCTGTCACAGATTTGTCGCGTCTGCAGACAGCAGGCGTTGGCGGCGCGCCGTGCGCCGAAGCAATTCTAACGGGTTGGCTTGACCGCGGCGTGCCTCTGGTGCAGGGCTGGGGTATGACCGAGACCAGTCCTGGCGGTACCATGCTGGAGGCGACTGATGCACTGCGTAAACTGGGGTCCGCGGGCAAGTGTCTTCTGCACACGGAAGTTAAGGTGGTCGATGACAACGGCGCTGAGCTGCCGTGGGGTGAGGTTGGCGAGTTGTTGATTCGCGGGCCAAACATAACCCCAGGTTATTGGAATAATCCAGAAGGCACGGCTAAATCTTTTATCGATGGTTGGCTAAAGACTGGTGACGCGGCGAGGTTTGATGACGAAGGGTTTATTTATATCGTCGATCGCTGGAAGGATATGTATATATCGGGCGGCGAGAATGTTTACCCTGCAGAAGTGGAAAATGTTTTGTATCAGCTGCCGCAAGTTGCTGAAGCTGCGATCATTGGCGTGCCCGACGAGCGCTGGGGGGAAACGGGCAAAGCTGTAGTGGTGTTGAGGCCCGGTCAACAGTTGTCTGCGGATGATGTGGTCGGCCACTGCTTAAAAAATCTTGCGAAGTTTAAGGTGCCCGCAAGTGTCGAGTTCATAGAGGCGCTTCCGCGTAACGCCACCGGTAAGGTGCTTAAACGTACACTGCGCGATCAATATGTGGATGCGTTCCAGCCAGCGATAACTTAATAACGTTTTATTTCGGCTAATTTTGAAATCTTTTATGCGCGATATGAGCCTAGAACAGCACTACATGTCGTTGGGGAAGATGCAGGTAATTTCGTGCCCATTCCCATAAGCTCTGTCACAAATGAAGGCCGACAACAGGGCGAGTCCGTCAGTGGGGTCAACAGGTAGTCGGACTTTGCACTGGGTGCTCTGAGTAGCTGAATACTGCGGTAATAGCTTGAGAATGCGTCGTCGCAAGTAGGGCAAGCTATGGAATGTCGTTAGGCGTTTCACGGTCACTGACAAGGCCGCTTATGTCTACCTGCTGTTAAATGCAATAGCAGAAGTAATACGCTACGTTGCCGATTAGGTAGATAAGCCCTTTATAATCAAGGGCTTAACTTTATAATTTGGCTCCGGCTGCTGGGCTCGAACCAGCGACCCAATGATTAACAGTCATTTGCTCTACCAACTGAGCTAAGCCGGAATAGTCTATGAAGAGGACGCGGACTATACACGTCCGGATTTTCTTGCGTCAAGAATAACAGAAGATACGAGTCCTAAAGATAATTCCGTTAAGCTATCCGGTTCCAAATTTTAGACGTATCAAGCCCGTGGCAAAGCAATTCGTACTCCAATCCAGCTATAAACCCGCCGGTGATCAGCCTGGGGCGATTGACCAGCTGGTCAATGGTATCGGCGCCGGCTTGGCCTCACAGACCTTGCTGGGGGTTACGGGTAGCGGAAAGACCTTTACCATGGCGAATGTGATCCAAAAGCTCCAGCGTCCCACTATTGTGATGGCTCACAATAAGACACTGGCAGCGCAGTTATACGGTGAGTTCAAGGAGTTCTTTCCCAAAAACGCGGTTGAGTACTTCGTCTCCTACTACGATTATTATCAGCCAGAAGCCTATGTACCGTCGTCCGATACCTACATCGAGAAAGATGCGCAGGTTAATGATCACATTGAGCAAATGCGATTATCAGCGACTAAGGCCCTGCTAGAGCGACCTGACTGCTTAGTGGTTTCTACGGTTTCCTCAATCTATGGTCTCGGCGATCCTGAGTCTTACTTCAAAATGGTAATGCATCTATCGCGTGGTGAAATTATCAACCAGCGGGGCATCCTGCGTCAGCTGGCAGAACTGCAATACACCCGAAATGATCTCGACTTTAAACGCGGCACTTATCGCGTTCGCGGAGATGTCATAGATATTTTTCCCGCAGACTCCGACGAGCTAGCGATTCGTGTCGAGCTGTTCGACGAGGAAATTGAGAATATCTGTAGCTTTGATCCGCTGACTGGTGCCGTGGCCGAGAAACTGCCCCGCATTACCATTTTCCCAAAGACACACTACGTGGCGTCGCGTGACACGATGTTGGGCGCGGTAGATCTCATTGAAGAAGAACTTGAGATGCGAGTGAAACAGCTTAAGGAGTCTGAGAAGCTGTTAGAGGCTCAGCGACTGGCGCAACGGACCCGATACGATATCGAGATGATACGGGAACTGGGTTACTGCCAAGGTATCGAGAACTACTCGCGCTATCTGTCGGGAAGGGCGCCGGGAGAGCCTCCACCCACGTTATTTGAGTATCTACCGGATAACGCTTTGCTCGTCGTTGACGAGTCGCACGTTACTGTTCCGCAAATAGGCGCCATGTACAAGGGCGACCGTTCACGCAAAGAAACGTTGGTGGAGTATGGCTTCCGGCTCCCATCGGCACTTGATAACCGACCTATGAAGTTCGAAGAGTGGGAGCTGATGTCCCCCCAAGCAATTTATGTCTCAGCTACGCCCGGCAAGTATGAGAATGACCATTCGGGAGCGACGGTTGAGCAGGTTGTAAGGCCTACGGGATTGGTCGACCCGGTGGTAGAGATTAGACCGGCAAGAACTCAAGTAGACGACTTGCTTGCTGAGATTCGAGAGACGACCGAAAAGGGCGATCGGGTTTTGGTTACGACTTTGACGAAGCGAATGTCGGAGGATTTGACGGAGTATCTAAGCGAGCATGATATACGGGTGCGCTATTTGCACTCGGATATTGATACAGTGGAGCGTGTTGAAATTATTCGAGATCTGCGATTAGGTCATTTTGATGTACTGGTTGGCATAAACCTCCTCAGAGAAGGGCTGGATATGCCGGAGGTATCACTCGTAGCAATTCTGGACGCTGATAAAGAAGGTTTTTTGCGCAGTGACCGCTCACTGATTCAGACCATTGGTCGCGCGGCACGAAATCTTAATGGGCGCGCCATTCTGTACGCAGACATAATGACTGGCTCTATGGAGCGTGCGATCAACGAAACCCAACGGCGACGAGACAAGCAGTTGGCGTTCAACGAAGCAAACGGTGTTGTTCCTAAGGGCATTGAAAAATCGGTTCGCGATATTCTTGAAGGTGCGCGACGCATGCCAACTAAGGCGCGAGGTGCGCGTGAAACTAAGGTAACAAATGACAGAATTGCATTCGCTCAGGATGTGATGAGCATGACTCCGGCGGCGCTATCGCGTAAGTTAGCAGAGCTAGAAAACATGATGGCGGAGCATGCCAAAAATTTGGAATTCGAGCAGGCTGCTGCGGTGCGTGATCAAATTGCGGAACTTAAACAAATAGCATTTGTGGGTGCTTAGTGCGGTGCCTTTGATCTCAGCTGGGGGTCTTATGTTCGATAGCCGCACATTTTAGTTCGACGCGGTGACGGCTGCGTTAAGGCGAGTCTGTGGTAATGTTTTGGCTTGTGTGGTCAGTGATCGATATGAACATTCGAATAAACTCCCGCCATGCAACTATTCAACATACTAGTGGCCTAACCAGTGGCCATATATTTTGGTTATAATGACGACACTAGGGGTTAGGCAGATTTGATGCTGCTTGTTTCCCGAAAACCGACACCGAAGTGAGGAGTCAAATAATGGACTTGTCTGACAAGTTTGCACGTGGACAAACCATGTTTTTTAGATTTTTTGCTGATGCATTCTTCGCTAAGAGATATGGCCATCGAGCTGTGGTTCTTGAGACCGTTGCGGGCGTTCCGGGCATGGTCGCGGGTATGTGGATACACTTAAAGAGCCTTCGTCAGATGAAAACTGGTTACGGACCGATCATTCGGGAGCTTCTAGCAGAAGCTGAGAACGAGCGGATGCACCTTATGTTTTTCATCGAGATTGCAAAGCCGAATTGGTTAGAACGGGCACTTATCCTGAGCGCGCAGGCAATTTTCTGGAACTACTATTTTGTATTTTATGTGTTCTTTCCCAAGACGGCTCACAAGATGGTGCATTACTTCGAAGAGGAGGCGGTAAGCAGCTACACCAATTACTTAGAGCTAATTGAGCGTGGTCAAATTGAAGATGTGCCCGCACCTAAACTAGCAATCGAGTATTACGATCTTTCGTCTGACGCCAAGCTGAGTGACATGATCAGATGTGTCAGAGCCGACGAGCAGCATCATGCGGAGGTCAACCTTCGCATGGCGGGTGGTCCGACGACGGAAGGAACAGATCTCTCCACGGATGCAGGCCAGATAACGGGCGACCCAAATACTTCCGGGATCCAAGCTTAAAAAAATTGAGTCACCGCGGTATCTTAGACATACATTTACGCAGTAGATAGAATTAGAAGAGTGGGTCACGAGCATTGAGCCACTCTTCAAATACACAAGCAGTGCACCGTAGGTACTGCCACTGATTAAGGAATGTATATGCCGGTTATTACCCTTCCAGACGGATCTTCTCGTAAGTTTGATAATGCAATCACGATTTATGATGTCGCGGCCGATATTGGAGCGGGACTTGCCAAAGCCACCTTGGCGGGCGTTGTGGACGGTCGTGAAGTCGATGCGAGTTACTCAATAGAGAGCGATGCAGAGCTGCGAATCATCACTGGACGAGATGATCAGGCGCTCGAGATTCTGCGCCACTCAACAGCACATTTATTGGCACAGGCGGTGCAACAGTTATTTCCGGGCACGCAGGTCACCATTGGACCGACCGTTGAAGATGGTTTCTATTACGATTTCGCATCAGACCACAATTTCTCTCTCGAGGATCTAGAGAAAATCGAGGCAAAAATGCAGGAGTTGGTGACCGATGATCTTCCGGTATCGCGTCTCGTCTACTCTCGCGAGCAGGCACTTGCAATGTTTCGAGAAATGGGCGAGCACTATAAGGTAGAAATCATCGAAGAATTACCTGAGGACGAGGAAATCTCGGTTTATCAACAGGGCGACTGGATGGACTTATGTCGCGGGCCTCACGTACCGAGCACAGGTAAATTAGGTGCATTTAAGTTAACGAAAGTAGCGGGTGCCTACTGGCGGGGCGATGCGAATAATCAACAGTTGCAACGCATTTATGGTACTGCTTGGTCTTCACCCAAAGAACTCA
This sequence comes from uncultured Halieaceae bacterium, assembly GCA_913031575.1. Taxonomy (GTDB): domain Bacteria; phylum Pseudomonadota; class Gammaproteobacteria; order Pseudomonadales; family Halieaceae; genus Luminiphilus. The sequence goes on from CAJWEV010000006.1 coordinate 68,831, forward strand.
AGGCGTACTTGAATCGTATCGCTGAGGCAGAGAAACGCGATCATCGAAAGATTGGCCGAAAACTGGGGTTGTTCCATTTTTCCGACGACGCTCCCGGTTCAGTATTTTGGCATCCAAGGGGTTGGACGATGTTTCGTGAGCTACTTGAGTACATGCGGGGCCGACAGGACGCCGCAGGCTACGTTGAGGTAAATACCCCGGATGTTATGGATCGCAGTCTGTGGGAGACATCAGGGCATTGGTTTAACTATCGAGAAAATATGTTCTCCACTCAAACCGAGGATGAGCGCATTTTTGCGTTGAAACCTATGAATTGTCCGGGCTCGGTATCGATGTTTGCGCAGGGTTTGAAGAGTTATAGGGATCTGCCGCTGCGCATGGCTGAGTTCGGTAAAGTCCACCGGTATGAGCCATCGGGTGCTCTGCACGGTCTGATGCGTGTTCGCCATTTCACTCAGGACGATGCACACATCTACTGCACTGAGGAGCAGATGGAGCAGGAGTGCATCGACGTCGTTGCACTCGTTCTGGATATCTACAAGGACTTTGGCTTTGATGATGTTGTCATCAAGCTATCGACACGCCCTGAAAATCGAATTGGCTCCGATGAGATCTGGGATAAGCTCGAGGGTGCGCTGAGTAATGCACTCGATGTGATGGGCTTGGATTACGTACTTTTCCCTGGTGAGGGCGCATTTTACGGCCCCAAACTGGAGTTTGTTCTGCGCGATGCTATTGGGCGTGATTGGCAATGTGGTACCTTGCAGGTCGATATGAACTTGCCCGAGCGTTTCGACATTATCTACGTCGATGAGGATGGTAACCGGGATAAGCGCCCTGTGATGTTGCACCGTGCGCTGTTTGGTTCATTGGAACGCTTTATTGGAATTCTAATCGAGCACTTCGAGGGCAACTTCCCAGTATGGCTGGCACCTCAGCAAGCGGTGGTGGTCAATATTACCGATAAGCAGAGGGATTACGCCGAAGAGGTAGTGAGCATCCTAAAGGCGCAAGGTTTCCGCGTCGCGACGGATCTCAGGAATGAGAAAGTAGGGTTCAAAATTCGCGAGGCCGAGCTATCTAAAATGCCCTACGTCTTGGTCGTGGGCGAGAAAGAACGCGAGGCGGGCACAGTCGCAGTGCGCGGTCGTCACGGTGCTGATCTAGGTATCATGTCCATTGCCGATTTTGGTACACATTTGCAGGCTGCAATCGCGAATAAATCAGTAGTGAACAAGGCCACTTGATTGGCATAAATACAAGGCATTAGCAGAGCCTAGTGCCTTGTTATCCGGCGCTGTTCACTATAAAATCGCCGCCCTATTTTGGGTGGTGTGAGCGTCTTTTACCGGTTTCTTGAGCCGCAAACCCGATACCCGTGTGTGGAGATATTCAGTATCAAGAACGATAGCAAGAGCAAAAGAGCTCTGACGAACGAGCAGATCGAGGCGCCCATGGTGCGATTGATCGACGCCGATGGCAGCCAGGTCGGTATTGTTTCGAATGCAGAGGCAATGGAAAAAGCCGATGCGGCGGATATGGATCTAGTGATGATGGCAGACGGAGAGACACCGGTTTGCAAAATCATGGACTACGGCAAGCATGTTTTTGAAGCAAAGAAGCAAAAAGCGGCTCAGAAGAAGAAGGCCAAACGCACGCAAATAAAAGAAATGAAGTTTCGTCCCGGAACTGACGAGGGCGACTACCAAGTCAAACTGCGCAGTTTGGTCCGGTTTTTAGAAAACGGTGATAAAGCCAAGGTCACGTTGCGATACCGCGGTCGTGAGATGGCCCACCAAGAACTCGGTATGGAGATTCTCAAGCGAGTTGAGAATGACCTTAGCGAGTTGGGCGCTGTTGAACAGTTTCCAAAAATGGAAGGTCGTCAGCTGACGATGGTGATAGCGCCAAAAAAACGAGGATAGTGGCCCGTGAATGCCCTATCGCTCGGTTGATGAAATGCTCTGACAGGAAACTTGAAAGAGCCTTAAGCAGGAGTATCTACGATGCCAAAAGCCAAAATTCACAGTGGTGCCGCTAAGCGGTTTAAGAAGACGGCCAGTGGTTATAAGCGCAAGAGTGCTTACAAGAGCCACATCCTGACGAAAATGACGACGAAGCGTAAGCGTCAACTTCGAGGCACATCAATGATTCATAAGGCCGACGTGGTGCTTGTGGATCGTATGTTGCGCGCCAAGTAATCATTAAATTCCTTAGGAGATAAGACATGCCTCGTGTAAAACGTGGTGTCACGGCTCACCGTCGACACAAGAAAATTCTCAAGCAAGCAAAGGGTTACTACGGCGCACGTTCACGTGTGTTCCGAGTGGCCAAGCAGGCCGTCACCAAAGCGGGACAGTACGCTTATCGTGACCGTCGTCAGCGCAAGCGTCAGTTCCGTGCGCTCTGGATTACGCGTATTAACGCGCAGTCACGTGCAAACGGCATGACCTACAGTAAGTTTATCAATGGTCTCAAGCGAGCTGAGATTACTCTCGATCGTCGCGTCCTTGCTGATCTCGCTGTCCACGATAAGCCAGCGTTTGCTGCAGTGGTGGAGCGTGCTAAAGCTGCACTCGCAGCTTAATTGCAGTTTTCGGGCTACCGACTGCAATAATGCAGAGCGATAATCAGAAGGGGGCTACGGCCTCCTTTTTTGAATGAGTGGAGCGTGAGTAACAAATGCAGTCATTGGAAAATATCAAGGCAGAGGCTCTCGTTGCCATAGAGGCAGCGTCTGATATCGCTGCCCTTGAAGAGTTGCGGGTTAGCTACCTCGGTAAAAAAGGTGCGCTCACTGGTCTATTGAAGAATCTGGGCCAGCTATCTGCAGAAGAACGACCCAAGGCTGGCGCTGAAATTAACGCCATTAAACAGCAGCTCAACCAGCAACTGAATGCTCGTAAGGCGTCTTTACAGAGCGCCGCACTTGCAGCGCAGCTCGCTGGGGAGGCGATCGATGTCACCTTGCCAGGGCGGCGCGCAGAGACGGGCTCACTACACCCGATTACTCGCACGATTCAGCGAATGGAAACATTCTTTTCTTCAATGGGGTTCGAAGTTGTCGAAGGACCTGAGATTGAGGACGATTACCATAATTTTGAAGCGCTCAATATTCCTGCGCATCACCCCGCCCGTGCAATGCACGATACGTTCTATGTCGACGATACACATGTGCTTCGCACGCACACGTCAGGCGTGCAGGTGCGTACGATGGAGGCTCAGCAGCCACCCATCCGAGTGATCTGTCCAGGCCGGGTATACCGCTGTGACTCTGACCTAACTCACTCGCCTATGTTTCATCAGGTGGAAGGATTATTGATTGATGAGATTTCCAACTTTGGTCATCTAAAGGGTCTGCTGGAAGACTTTTTACACGCCTTTTTTGAGCGCGACGACTTATCGGTACGATTACGTCCTTCTTATTTCCCGTTCACTGAGCCCTCGGCTGAGGTGGATATCCAGTGCGTAAAATGTTCGAGCGCTGGCTGTCGAGTGTGCAGTCATTCTGGATGGATTGAAGTTTTGGGCTGCGGGATGGTTAACCCCAAAGTGCTTGAGATGAGTGGTATCGACCCTGATAAATACCGTGGTTTTGCTTTTGGTATGGGAGTAGAGCGGTTATCAATGCTGCGGTATGGCATTGGTGATTTACGCCTGAATTTCGACAATGACTTGCGCTTTCTTGCGCAATTTATGTGAGTAAGCACCATGATTATTTCGGAACAGTGGCTTCGTACCTGGGTTAGTCCTCAAGTGACGACAGACGCTCTGAGTCACAAGCTGACCATGATCGGCCTAGAGGTCGATAGTATCGCTGGCGCAGCTGAGGTGTTCTCGGGCGTTGTGGTTGCTCAGATTATTGCGGTTGAGCAACATCCTGATGCAGACAAGCTGCGAGTCTGCACAGTCAACGCCGGCGACGAGACCTTGCAGATTGTATGCGGTGCACCAAATGCTCGTGCAGGTCTGGTTGCGCCACTTGCCAAGGTGGGCGCAGTACTACCGGGTGACTTCAAGATCAAGAAAGCCAAACTCCGCGGAGTGGAGTCTCAAGGTATGCTCTGTGCGGGCGCTGAGCTGACCATTTCTGAAGATAATGACGGTCTAATGGAGCTACCCGTGGACGCGCCCATTGGTGAGGACCTACGGGAGTATCTGTCGCTTGACGATCAGATCATTGAGCTGGGCCTCACGCCGAATAGAGCCGACTGCCTGAGTATTCGTGGTGTTGCTCGTGACCTTGCCGTTGCTTTTGATGAAGACTTAAAAGAGCCTGCGATTACACCTATAGAAAGTACGATCGCCGATACCTTCCCAGTGACTATCGACGCAACGGCGAAATGTCCAAGATATCTCGGTCGGGTTATCAAAAATGTTGACCTATCTCGTCCCACACCTGATTACATACGTGAGCGTTTGGAGCGGGCTGGCATGCGGTCGATTGACGCGGCGGTCGACGTTACTAACTACGTTTTGTTGGAATTAGGTCAACCTCTTCACGCTTTTGACCTTGATCGGCTGTCTGGTGGTATCGTTGTGCGCGAGTGTGAGCCAACGGAGGTCTTGACACTCCTCGATGGTACTGCCCAGGCGTTACAGCCTGGGACCTTGGTAATTGCTGATCACGCTAAACCACTGGCACTTGCGGGTATTATGGGCGGCAACGACAGTGGTGTGAGCGAATCTACAACCAATCTATTCCTCGAGAGCGCCTTTTTTACGCCAGAACTGATGGCGGGAAGAGCACGATCGTACGGATTGCACACAGATGCGTCTCATCGTTACGAGCGCGGTGTCGACTTTCAGCTACAGCGCGAGGCGATGGAGCGCGCAACACAGCTATTCATTGACGCCGTAGGTGGTGAAGCGGGCCCCGTGACAGAGGTGGTCTCCGATATCGATCTTCCGGTGAACGAAGCTGTCCTTCTGAGAGAGACTCAGATCGAAAAGTTGCTCGGTATTAGCGTGGACCGCTTTGAAGTGGAGCGTATTCTAGAGGGCCTTGGCTTCTGGGTCGTTGTGCACGAGCAAGGCTGGTTGTGCACTGCCCCGAGTTGGCGGTTCGACATGGGTCTCGAAGTGGATCTTATTGAGGAGATAGCACGCATCATTGGATTCGATGCCATCCCAGCGCAACCGATTAAGGCGACCCTTGTTCCGATTGGGGTTCCGGAGAAACGCCGCGCGCTGCGTGTGGCGAAGAATGACCTCGTTGCACGGGGTTACTTCGAGGCCGTGACTTTCAGCTTTGTTTCGCCTGAGGTGCAGACTTACTTTGACCCGGAGCTTGCACCCATCCCACTGAAGAATCCGATATCAGCTGATCTAGCGGTCATGCGTACCAGTCTTATCCCCGGCTTGTTGAAAGCGATCGCGCACAACGCCAGTCGGCAGCAAAGCCGTATTCGGTTGTTTGAGACGGGCTTGAAATTTATTGGGGACGACGGGGATGCTGAGCAGATCCCAATGCTGGTCCTCGCAGTCGCAGGATTGCGTGATAAAGAGGGCTGGTCAACAGAGAGGGTGGCGGCTGACTTTTTTGATGTGAAGGGGACCATTGAGGGCTTACTCGCGAATTTGGGTGATCGACTGACCTTCAAGGCGTCGGTGTTCCCGGGGCTTCATGACGGTCAAAGTGCCGCGATCTTGGTAGACGGCAAGCCCGTCGGTCGTATCGGTGCCGTACATCCAAACGTTCGCAAGGTCATGGGTATTCCCGCCAATACAGTAGTAGCCGAGGTACTTCAATCGGTGGTGACTGAGTTAGCCATGCCCGCGTACGAAGATATTTCTAAATATCCCGAGACCCGCAGAGACCTCGCACTGGTTGCTGACGAAGGTATTGCCTCGGCTGAAGTGCTCTCGAGTATCCGCTCCGCAGCTGGAACCTTGCTCACCAAGTTAGACCTGTTTGACGTTTATGAGGGAACTGGTGTGGCAGAGGGGAAGAAAAGTCTGGCAATCGGTTTGACATTCCAGGATCAAAGTCGCACTCTCGACGAAGCCGAAGTATCAAGCGCCATAGACCAAGTGCTTGATTCCTTGAGAGAAAAATTGGGTGTCGAATTGCGAAGCCAGTGATAACATGTCCGCATTAACGAAATCAGAAATGGCCGATAAGCTTTTTGAGGAGTTGGGCCTCAATAAGCGAGAAGCGAAAGAATTGGTTGAGCAGTTCTTTGAAGAGATTCGCATCTGTCTTGAAAATAACGAACAGGTAAAACTCTCAGGCTTTGGCAATTTTGATCTTCGCGATAAAGGCTCGCGGCCCGGTCGTAACCCTAAGACGGGTGAAGAGATCCCGATTTCCGCGCGACGTGTTGTTACCTTCAAACCCGGACAAAAGCTCAAAGCCCGGGTAGAAAAGATGCAAAACGATGCTTGAGCCTACACACAACAACGAACTACCCCCTATCCCAGGAAAACGTTATTTCACCATTGGTGAAGTTAGCAACCTGTGTGCCGTAAAGCCGCACGTGCTTCGTTATTGGGAAGCCGAGTTCCCCCAGCTTAAGCCGGTAAAACGCCGAGGCAACCGCCGTTATTATCAACGGGGTGATGTCGAGTTAGTTCGGGTCATCCGCGGCCTGCTCTATGAAGAGGGCTATACCATCGGAGGTGCACGCCAGCGTCTGACCAGTGAGGATGGCCCCAGCCCGGTAGCGGTCATGGCAGCGGTCAGCGATAGTCTTAGAGATTTGCAAGCGGCAAAGTCCCTGCTTCAACTCAATGACTGAGATTCCCTAACGCTACGAATACCCGTATACTTCGCGGCCTTCGGGGCGTAGCGCAGTCTGGTAGCGCACCACACTGGGGGTGTGGTGGTCGCAGGTTCAAATCCTGCCGTCCCGACCATCTATCCCTTTTAATCTTTTAAGTTGCAAAGCACTTTATTAGCAAGCAGCGTTTGGTTTGCCGCATACGGTCAAAACTTTCTGACATGCTCCATGAGGCGGGCTATTCGGCTTGCCCAGGCCTGTTGCCACTCAGACCTACATTCGGTTTCTAAGTCTTGGTTGAGCACGTCGCGAATACTTTGGAACAAGCTCTCGTACATTGCTGTAGTAGCAAAGTAGGCCTTAATATGATTGTCTACCTCCCAGGCAAGATAGCCGCCTGGACCCAGGTGTTCATCTGACAGAAAGAGTTCGAGCATTGATGCAAACATACGTCGCCGCATGTACTCATCCGAGTACTCCATCAATGCTGCAGCCTCAGGGTTAATCTCAAAAAAGCGCTCATAGACCCTAGGCGCCATATCACCATGGCGCTCGGCATAAAGCTCGAGTGAGGCTGAAATGAGGGCGATCTCGTTTGCGGTATCTGTCATCGAGACCTAGTGCTAAGGTGCTGTAGCAGATGCTTTCTGGGGTTCGTGACGCACAGTGTCACCATGCTCACCCTGGTGATGCTTGGGCAGTCAAATAGGCAAAAACTCGCCATATCCTGCACTGGCTAAGCCAATTTCGCGATGACATCTCCGAACAGCTCTTCGTCACTTGGGAGCATCTTCGCCTGCGCGAGCGGCTTTGAGACCCAAGTGATGTTCACCAGATGTTTCCAGTTTATGTTCTCATTAGTGGAATTGCCGCCCCAGCTCCCACAACCCAGAGAGAAGGTTTGGCGCATACCATTCCACAGATTGCCGCTGTTCGACGGCGCCTGAGGCTGATTCACCATCACGCGAGAGGTTTTGGTGCCACTCGCCAGAGTGATGATGTTGTCATCACTATTGGAGTAGATACCGCAGGAATGGCCCATGCCCTGGTATTCCTGAATGGCATTCGTGAGCGTAACGGCCTCTTGAATATCCATGACCTTGTAAAATGCCATGACGGCCGAGAGCTTTTCGCCAGAAAAGGGGTGGTCGGGACCGACGCCCTCATAGGGTACGATAATAAACTTTCTATCCTCGGGAATAGAGAAACCTGACATCTCAGCGAGCACTTGCGGCTGCTTGACGACAGCTGCTGTATTGAGGGCACCGTCATGCCAAAGGACCCCTGCGATCTTGTCGGCCTCCTCCTGTGATGCTACGTAACCACCCTCGGCGATCAAGTTGCTTAGTAGTTCGTCATAAACGCTTTCAAGGACAATGACAGAGTTGTCAGCGGAGCAGGATGCAGCTAGGTCCAGCGTCTTGGATATACGTATTTTTTCTGCGGTGTCTACCAAGTCAGCCGTATCATCCACCGTAATGACTGCATTGCCAGCGCCTACACCCAATGCGGGAGTGCCACTTGAATAGGCAGCTTTCACCATGCCAGGCCCGCCCGTCGCTAGGATGAAGTCACATTGCTTCATAAGCTCTTCGGTTTTGCCAATTGTCGGCTGCGCCATGGTTTGTATGAGGTCAGATGGAGCCCCCATTTTCTCGAGCGCGCCGCGCATTTTCTCAACAATGGTCATGTTGATGAATTTCGCGCGTGGGTGCGGCGCAATGATAATGGCGTTCCGGCCCTTAACGGCATTGATGCTCTTAATCACCGGTGTTGCCTCGGGATTGGTCGATGGTGATAGAGCCCCAATCACGCCGACCGGCTTGCAGATTTTGACGATATTGCGCTCGAGGTCTTCCTCGATCACCCCGACCGATTTGTCGGGCAGGATATCCATGAGCGCCGCTCGGGTTTTCACTGATATTTTTGCGAATTTCCCGTTGTAGTCACCGAGCTGAGTTTCATCGAGGGTTTGTTGCGCGAGCTCCTCGGCCACACCTGGTTGTGCGCAGGACCAAACCATCGCTCTAATGAGTTCATCGACTTGTTCTTGCGTGTAGTCGGCTATCGCGGCTTGAGCAACGCGTGCGCGCTCAATAAGCATTCCAATTTCAGCTACCTCTTCGGGCAGTGCCACTGTCTCGGGCGTTGCCATGAAAATCCCCCTTTTTTATTAATTTATCACAGATGCGCGCTACTTTACGCGACACGAATCATACGCTTGCCGCGATTTTCACCGGCTAAGAGTCCAATGAGTCCTGCGGGTGCATTATCTAGGCCGTCGAGTATGTCTTCAATAATTTTGAGATCACCTTGACGTGCCCAGAGCGAGAGCTCGTGCCTTGCATCGCTGTCCAGATGCGCATAATCACTGACAATAAAACCCTCCATTTTAAGGCGCTTCGTAACTAGCAAACCTGGCACCCCGAAGGGCCCCGGTTTTGGCTTGCCATCGTACATTGAGACCGCGCCACAGCAGGCCACGCGGCCCCTGAGATTCATTGAAAACAAAGCGGCTTGGAGGATGTCTCCACCCGTATTGTCAAAGTAAACATCAACTCCGGCCGGAGCGGCCGACTGGAGCTGATCGCGCAGCGACTGCGCTGAGCTTTTGTAATTTAGGCAGGCATCAAAGCCCAGTTCCGTCTCAACCCACCGACATTTTTCGTCTCCGCCGGCAACGCCGATAACTCTTGCACCCTTCATTCGACCAATCTGACCTACAATGGAGCCTACTGAGCCCGCGGCTGCTGAGATCAATAAAGTCTCTCCTGCATGAATACCTGCGACATTGATTAAACCGTGGTACGCGGTCAGTCCCGCAACACCGAGGAGAGATAATCCGTGGCTCAGTGGGCCATCATGCTCTGGAGCGGGTGTAGCCTCCCTGACGTCGACTAGGGCGTACTCTTGCCAACCAATATCGGCCATTACAAGATCGCCTGGATTCCAAGACGCGTGACTGGATTCAAGCACTTCACCTATGCCGTAGCTCGCCATAACATCACCATGATTCAGGGCGCCTCGGTAAGTGGCCCCTTGCATCCAGGCACGATTTGCGGCGTCTTGTGAGAGAAGCAATGTCTTTATCAAAATTTGACCTTCACTGGGCGCCTCAACAGGTACCTCTCTTACAGAGAAGCAATCGGCCGTTAGTTTTCCGTCAGGCAGCTTGCTAAGAAGAATTTGCTTGTTTTTCACGTTATCGGATGTCCATTTGAATAGGGTGGTGGTCACAGTTGGTGTGTCCCAAAACCCGCAATTGAGCCAAAGATAACATCGCTATCACTACTTTTAGTGAAGCTTTATGGGGAATTTCTGAACTCGTCGGGTGATTGCTTTCAGTCCTGAAGACATCCCTAGACGAGACATGCAGGCCTATCTATGCGGAATTGGGGAAATCATCCGCTTGATCCGATGCGTTTAGGCCTAGCTTTTATAGCTTGATTTTACAATCAGTTAATTTAGCGTAGGGCTTAAATCGACTCGAGACCATTCCATTATGCGCTTTACACTTATTGTTGCAGTTTTATCGTGCGTTTCGTGCGCCATGCCTCTTGCAGCCAATGACACCCAGTCGGTCGACGCCATTATAGATGCTTACTATGAAGTCATCTCGGGTCCGGCGGGCTTTGTCTACGATGCCCATCGCGATGCCCATATCCACACGAAAGACGCGGTGATCACAAAATTTTTTTTAGATGGCACGTTGCAGCAGCATGATTTTAAGACCGAACAGGCATCGATCATTAGCCCGTATGAAACTGCCTTTTTCGAGTTTGAAGTTAATAGGCGGGTGGAGCAGTTTGGCAATATCGCGCATGTTTGGAGCGAATTTGAAATGAAAAATTCGCCCCTTGCCGAGCCCCATGGCGCCGGCTTCAATAGCATATCGTTACTTTTTATGAAGGGTCGCTGGTGGATTTCATCGTGGTCGACGCAGTACAAAGATCATTCTCCGCAGCCTTCCAAAACGCCTGCTGCGGAGAAGCTGACTGATCTAGACACAGTGCAGTTCGCAGATGTGGTGAAAAGTATTGTGCAGGACACGCTTCAAGCCTGTGAGGTGCAGGGGGGCATGCAGGGCCGTGCAAAAATGA